>JAYUYY010000842.1:0-8800 GCA_043752225.1 Sandaracinaceae bacterium
GATCGATATGCGCTTCGTACGCACGGTCGAGGCGATCCCAGTCCTGGTTCTCCGACAAGCATTGCTGCAAGCCTTTGAACTGCGAGTCGCCCTCGCCGAGCGGCACGTACGAGAGCGCAGCCTCGAAGTAGTTCGCCGCTTCGTCGAACCGGCCGAGCTCTTGCTGCGCGATCGACGCCGCGGTGTTGTAGTACTTCGCAAGCTGCTGGCTGTCCTTCACCATCTCCGCGATGCGCAAGATGATCTCGATCAGGCGCGGCCAGTCCTGCGAGTCCGAGTAGATCGCCATCAACTTGGTGAGCAGATTGCGGTTGTCGGCCTGCTGGTCGAGCGCCATCACGTACGTCTGTGCGGCCGCTTCACGGTCGCGGATCTTCTCGAGGAAGATGTCGCCGACGCGCACCGTGAGATCGAACGCTTCCTGCGTATCGCCGGAGCGATCCGCGAGCGTCGCGCGCAGCTGCAGCAAGTGGATGACCTCTTGCCAGTTCTTCGCCGCGTCGTGCGCGCCCGTCAGCGCTTCGAGCGCGCCCGGATCGTCGGGTTTCAGCTCGAGCACGCTCTTGAACGTGTCGATCGCGCGCTTGGTGTGGTGACCCGAGAGCTGGGCTTCGCCGAGCGCCAGCGTCAGGCGCACGCGCTCGCCGACGTCGAGCCGGTCGTTCCACTGCTTGAGCATGCGCTCGTACAGCCGCTCGGACGCGCTGTAGTCGCCGGTCTCCATGACCAGCGCCGCGTGACGCTCGCTCGCCGAGAGATCGTCGGGCAAAAGATCGCGCGCGCGCTTGAGCGCTTCGATCGCTTTGTCCTTATCGCCGAGCGCCTTGTAGCTCTCGCCCGCTTCGGTGCACAGCTCGGCTGCGTGATCGGTCGGCAGCTGATCGAGCCGTGACTCGACGTGCTCGAAGTAGCGAACCGCTTCTTCGTGCTCGCCCTCTCCGTGCGCGATGCGCGCAAGGCCTGCACCCGCGACCGCGCACGTCGTGTCGAGCCCGAGCGCTTCTTCAAACGCGTGCTTGGCTTCTTCGACGTCCTCGAGTCGGTCGCGGTAGAGCGCGCCGAGCTCCGCGAGCAAGGCCGCGCGCTTCGACGCGCCGGTCTCGAGCGCGATCGAGTGCACGAGCATCTCGGCTGCACCGCGCGCATCGCCGCGCTGCGTGTACATCTGGCGCAGCGCATCGGCCGCTTCGGTCGCTTCGCGGTCGAGGTCGAGCGCGCGCTTGTACTGAGCGACCGCGCCATCTCGATCGCCCTTGTCGCGCAACAGCGAGCCGGCGCGCACGTAGAGCAACGCCTGCTTGCGCGGGTCTTGCTCTTGCTCCGCCAAACGCTCGACCGCGTCCACCGCCGCCGCCGTGTCACCGGCGTTCGACTTGAGCTGCGCGATCTCGGTCAGCGCTTCGGAGTGCTGCGGATCGAGGTGCAAGACGCTCTCGTACATGTCGATCGCGCGCTCGGGCGAGCCGATCTCGATCGCCAGCGTGCGCGCGGCGTGCAGCAAGAGCTCGACCTTGCGCTCGGGCTCGGGCGAAGCGGCTGCGTGGCGCTCGAGCGTTTCGATCATGTCGTCGAAGCGGCGCAGGTGGCGGTACAGCCGAGCCAGCGCGCTGTTGGCCGCTTCGTTCGAGCCATCGATCGCGATGATCTCTTCGAACTGCTTGACCGCCGCCGCGTGGTCGACGAACTCCTCTTCGAGCAAGAAACCGATCCGCTCGTGCAGCCCAATGCGCTGCTTGGGCGTCGCGGTCAGCTCGATCTGCGCGCGCAACACCTCCAGCAAGCCGTCGTAGCTCTCGGTGCGCGCATAGATCCGCTCGAGGCCCTTGAGCACGGTGAGATCGCGACTGTCGATCTCGAGCGCGGCGCGGTACTTGGCCGCGGCCTTCTCCGGCTCTTCGAGCCGATCTTCGTACAGCTCGGCCAGACGCGTCAGCGTGGCGACGCGACCCTCGCCCTTGAGCGCGGAGAGCTCTTGCTCCATCGCGTGCGCGAGCGCCGGCCAGTCCTCTTGTTGGCTGAGGATGTCGCCGATCGCGCGCTGCGCTTGCGGATGCGCCGGATCCTCGTTCAGCACGATGTCGAGCTGAGCGCGCGCTTGATCGAGGTCGCCGAGCTTGGTCGAGAAGACGATCGCCGCGTCGACGCGATGCTCGCGCGCCTTGACCGCGCTCTTCGCGCGATCCGCGCGCTGCACGAGAGTGCTCGCGAGATCAGGCCAAGCCTGTGCGCCGCGATACAGATCGACCACGCCCTCGTACGCACCTTCGTGCGACGGATCGAGCGTGATCGCTTGGCTGAAGCACGAGAGCGCGAAGTCCGGGCGACGCAGCTGCTCGCCGTAGAAGCGCCCCATGAGCGCGTAGGTCTCGGCCAAATCGGCGAGGCCATGCTCGCGCTCCGCGGCAGCATCTGCACCGTCGCGGCCTTCGAGCGCTGCAAGCGCCGCGTGTGCGTCGTTCAGCGCGCGCTCGGCCTCTGCGAGCTGTGCGCGCTCAGCCGGCGTCGGTTGCAGCTCGACGTCATCGCCGACCACTTCGGGCACTTCGTCGAGCGCAGCCTGCGCCGCGAACGAGTCCGCTTGTGCGGCTTCGAACGCTTGCTGCGCGGCCGCCAGCTCCGCGCGCCGCTCTTCGAGCTGCTGCAGCGGCTCGGCCGCTTGTTGCTCGAGCGCTTCGGCGGCTTCGACCAAACCTTCGGCTTCCGCGGCGAGCCGCTCGAGCTCCGCGGCCTGCGCGTCGCTCGGCGCATCGCCGACCTCTTGCGCGAAGCTCTCGTAGGCCTCGACCGCGGACTCGGCTCCCGCACGCGTGTGCTCGGCTTCGCTCTGCAGCGCGCTCGCCGCTTCGGCGTGTTGGCTGACGCGCAGCGCCGCTTGGCGTGCGTCCTCTTCACGCTGCAGCTCCACCTCGGCCGCTGCATCCACCGCGGCCAGCGCTTGATCGCGCAGCTCGGCCCACTCGGCCTCCGACGCGTTCACGTCCATCGCGCGCGTCGAGAGCGCTTCGTCGACGATCGCTTTCACCTGCTGCATGTACGCGTGCGCTTCGGCCAGCCGATTGCGGGCTGCGTCGCGTTGCGAGCTCTCATCCGTGAACAACTCGGCTTGGTTCGCGTGCGCCGCCTGGCTGAGCGTCTCGAGCACCTCGGCCCAGCGCGATTCCTGGCTGCCTGCGAGCTGCTCGACGTGCTTCTTGGCCTGTGCGTCGCGCGGATCGGCGATCAGCACCTGCGTCCACGCGATCAGCGCGTTGTCGGTATCGCGCAGCTGCTTCTCGTACAGCGTCGCGACCTCGTGCAGCAGCGCCTTGCGACCGACGGCGTTCTCTTGCTCGATCCGATCGAGCAGCACTTCGATCAGGCCCGCGTGGTCGCCGCGGCTGCGCTTGCAAGCTTCGATGCCGCGCAGCGCGACTTGATTGGTCGAGTCGAGCTCGCGGATTTGTTGGTAGACCGCCTCGGCACGCATCGTCTCTTTGAGATCGTTGTCGTAGATGCGCGCGACGCGGAACAGCAGCGTGAGCTTGGTCTCGATGTCGCTCGTGACGTGCGCGGACTCTCGGATCGCCTCCGCGACGCGTCCCCAAGCGCCCGTGTCACGCGCCAGCTCTTCGAGCCGATCGGCCGCGGCTTCGTCGCGCGGCGCATTGCGCAGGCCCATCCGCGCTTGCTGGAACACGCCTTCGTCGAGCGCCTTGGTCGTAACCGGGCGGCTCGCCGCGCGGTCGATCTCGTCGGCCATCTCTCGAGCACTCTGGAAGCGATCGTCCGGATCCTTCGACAACGCGCGCATCACGACCTCGTCGAGCGCGGGCGAGATCCAACCCTTGCGCGCATGCGTCGAGGGCGGCTCGGGAATCGCAGACAAGTGCTGCGCGACGACGTCGATCGCGGAGCTGCCGAGGAACGGCGCGCGCCCTGCGAGCACTTCGTAGAGCAGCGTGCCGGCTTGATAGACATCGGTGCGCGCATCGAGCTCGAGCCCGCGCGCTTGCTCCGGTGCGATCGTCTTGGCGGTGCCCATCACCGGCAAGACGCCGGTGGTCGTCGCGGTCAGCGTCGAGCGCGTCAGCAGGCGATCGGTGCCGGCGTCGACCAACACGCCGATCGGCTCGCCGCGCGTCTCGTCGCGCGACACGAACACGTTCTCGGCCTTCACGTCGCCGTGCACCAGGCCGCGGCGATGCAGCGCGGTCAGACCATCGAGCACGCCGCGCACGATCGAGCGCGCTTCGTGGATGTGCAAGCTACCCGTGCGCTCGATGCGATCGGCGAGCGTTTGCCCGAGCAGATATTCGGCCGCGATCCACGGGCGATTGTCCTCGAGCTGACCGACCTCGAAGATCGGCACAAGGCCCGGCGCCGCGATCGACTGCATCGCGCGCGCAACGGTCGTGAAGCGGTGCACGGCTGCACGGTCGCGCGCGTACTGCGGGCGAATCACCTTGAGCGCCGCGCGCCGCACTGCGCCGCCTTCGACCTCGCCTTCGACGAGGTAGACCATGCTCAGCCCGCCCTCGCCGATCTTCTTCACCACGCGCATCGCGCCGACACGCGTGCCGGGCTTGAGCTCGCCGTTGGGCAGTTGCTTGACGCGCTCTCGCAGGTTCGGCTCGGCTCTGTCAGTCGAAAACAAGATCGCGTCGACCAGCGCCTCGAGCGCTTCTTCGTCGGCGCAGTACCCGACGAGCGCGCGTGCAAATGCGCCCTTCGTCCCGGTGTGGCCGATGCGCATCGGATCGAATCCGAGCGACTCACTCGACAACCGCAACAGCTCCGGGAGATCGAACAGACGCTCGAGCTCGCTCTGCAGAGCTTCTAGCGACGCTTGGCTTGTCATGCGTTTTCCTCAGTTGCGCTTCGTGGGGCGCCTTGCTTGAGAGCGAACAGCGAGTGATCGAACGTCACCGCGAAGGGACGAATTCAGCGGGCGAGCTGCGAAGCAACGCGGAGCCATGCGGACTGGTTAAGGGAGCGCGCAAACCCGCGAAGTCAGAGACCGTCCAAGGTTTACCGTTATAGCGTGGGTGCGTGTACGGAATCTACACATCGTCGCACCTGAGCTTTTGCTCGATGCGAAAAATCCCCCGCCAGCCAGGTGTAGGGATCAGCGTGACGTGCATGGGCGAGCCGCCCCGAGGCCCACTTCTAGGACGATTTCGCATCCTTGTTGCGGTGCGGGCATCGCCGTTGATCCCGCAGCGACCGTCAGCTGGCAACCGAGCCGCTGACCGCTGGCCGCCCCCAACCGAGCGAGCAGACCGGCCTCTTCGGGCAGCGCAGCCTCCAGCCCAGCCGCCCCCTCTCGTACCCAAACGAGGCACAGCCCGCAGTGGGCTGCCCGGCATGCGGTCGGCAAACCCGAGCCACCCGGCTCGAGCTGCTCATCGATCGCGTCGAGCACGCGCTCACCCGTGCGCAGGGTGATGACCTGGCCCGCGGGCAAGAGCCGCACCCTGACCTGCGAAGGCATGCGCTTATCTCTGGGGCGGCGGCTCGGTCTGAAGCGACGGGCTCCTCGCCATCCGCAGGTACATCTCAGCGGACTTGTTGGCTGGGTCGCGGTCGATCGCTTCCTGCCAAACCCGAATCGCTTCCTGGCGCTGACCGCTCACCAAGAGCAACACGCCGAGCGCCACGCGCGCCGGGCCGTAGTCGGGCCGCACGGCAACCGCCTCTGCGAGCTCGTAGCGTGCCGCGCTGACATCGCCCATCGATTGGTAGACCTCCGCGAGCTTGACCCGCAGGTCCGCGAACTTCGGGCACAAGCGAATCGCGCTGCGGTACGCGTGAACGGCTTCGTTCGCCATTCCGACCTCGATGTACGCCTCGGCCACGCCCGCATGCAGATTGGCGATCTTGCCCATCGCGAAGCGATCGGTCTGTTGCTGGCCTTGCCGATCGCGCTGCACGACCGAGCCGTACGCCTGCTGCGCGGCTTCGTACTCGCCGAGATCGTTGTACGTAACCGCGAGGTTCAGCGCGGCTTCGGTATACGAGGGGTTGATCTCGAGCGCGCTCTTGAACGAGTCGCGCGCCGCTTCGAGCTCTCCACGATCATGCTGGATGACGCCGCACATATTGTGGATGTCAGCGAAGCGATGCGGGCTCGCGACGACTTGCGACAGATAGCGCTCGGCCTTGTCGTACTCGCGCTTCTCGTAGTGCTCGCGCCCGAGCGCGATGGCCTGTTTGAGCTTTTCGTCCATGCGCTACCACCAGCAAGCCGCTGACTGCACCCAAAAGAGAGCTTAGTCGAGCCGAGCTTGCGCCACACACTACCGTGCGAAAAAACGCGATCAACCGCACCCCATCGGACGGCCGACAGGGTTACGGGCTAGCTCTAGCAGTCACTCCGCTGACTCGCGGCCGGTGAGCCGCGGCTGGTCAACGAGCTCAGCCGCCCAGACCGGCGAGCGCCTCGCGTGCACGCGACGCGTAGTCGTTGGCAGGAAAGCGCGTGACGACCTCGGTAAACGCGCGCCGCGCAAGCCGCGCGTCGCGCAGCTGCACGTAGGTCTCGCCGAGCAAGTAGAGCGCTTCAGGCTCGAGCGGACATCCCGGATAGCTCTTGAGCAGCGTGCGCAAACGGCCGACGGCCGCTTCGGGATGCTCGCGATCGAAGTAGAAGCGCGCGACGTAGAGCTCGTGCGCCGAGAGCACTTCGATCGCTCGCTCGGCCATGCGCCGCGCGGGCGGGACCAGTGAGTCCTCGGGGTAATCGAGGATGAAGCGACGCAGCAAACGCAGGCTCTCTTGCGGGTAATACTGATCGCGCTCGTACGAAGGTGGTGACAGCAGCCACTCCGACGGGATCTGCTCGAAGTGCGAGCGCGCCGCCATGAAGCGCGCGTACGACACCTCGGGATGCGACGGGTGATAGCGGACGAACTGGTTGTAGGCCTCGATCGCTTCCGGATAGCGACCTTCCTTGAAGTGGCAGTCCGAGACGCGCAGCTCGGCCAGCGCGGCAAAGCGGCTGTAGGGGAACTGCCGGCGCACCTCGCGCAACATCGGCTCGGCCTCGAAGCAGTCGTCGTCGTAGAACTCGTCGAGCGCTTCGGTGTAGGCGCGGCGCGCGTTGGCGCCGTAGCTCAGCCCGCCGCTCCCATCGGAAGCACACGCGCCCAGTAAACAGGGCGTGAAGAACAGCCCGGCGGCCAGCACAAAGTCGAAAAACGTGCGACGCATTGCGGCCCGTCGTCTACCCGTTCCCCACCCTCAATTCCAGCGTTTCCCCCGATCGGGGCTCCGGCATCCTTGTAAATTGAGGGCGGCCGAACAAATTGGCGGTCGACGCCGTCGCCGCCTGCTGCCCCAAGCAGGCTCTTTTCGCTGACAGGAGACTTCGCGTGACCGCTCCTCGTACCTTGGCTTTGCCGTGCATCTTCGCCCTCGGATTTGCAGCTCTCTGCGTCCCGTCGCCCACATTCGCTCAAGAGACCGCGCTCGAGCCGCTGCGCGAGAGCGCGAGCAAAGCGGCCACCGACGCAGCTGCGCAACGCGCCCTCGGCAACGCGCTGATCGAAGCCGGCCGTTTCAGCGAAGCGCAAACGCAGATGGCAAAGGTCGTGCGGCTCGAGAAGAGCTCGTGCGAATCGCTCTACGACGCAGCGCGCGTGAAGCTCGCGGCCGGGGATTACCAAGCCGCCAAAGGCAGCTGCCAAGAAATCTTGAAGAAGGAGCCGGAGCACGCGCTCGGCCACGTGTGCATGGCGCGCGCGTTCTTGGTCTGGCGGCGCAGCTCGCGCGCGGTGGATTTTGTCGACGCCGCGGTCGCGCGCGACCCCGGTCACTACGAAGCCATGCTCGTCGATGCCGACACCAAGCGCATGCAAGGTGAGCTCGACGCGGCGCGCGCGGCGTATCAGCAGGTGATCGCGAAGCACCCCGCGAGCCCCGATGCATATCTCGGCATCGCCGCGATCGACGCGCTGCGCAATCAAACCGCAGCCGCCCGCGATGGCTTGCGCAAGGCGCTCGCGATCGCGCCGACCGATCCCGACGTGCTGCTCGAGCTCGGCAAGCTGGCCGAAGGCCAAGAAGCGGTTGGCCTGCTCGAGCGCGCGCTCGCCGGACGCCCCAGCTCTGCCGAAGCCAAGCTCGCGCTCGCCACAGCGCATGTGCGCGCTGGCAACGCACAGGCCGCCGAGCCCACGCTGCGCGCGATCCTCGCGAAGGACAAAGGCAACACCGACGCGATGATCCAGCTCGGCACCGCGCTGGTCGCGCTCGGCAAGCTCGACGAAGCCGAGAAGATCTTGCACGGCGTGCTCGAGCGCATGCCCAACAGCTTCGAGGCTTCGTTTGCGTTGGCCCAGCTCTTCGAGCGCGGCGGCAAGAACGAAGAAGCGTTCACGCAGTATCGCAACGCCTCGGACCTGAAGAAGGAGTCGCCGATGCCGCTGCTCGCGGCGGCACGACTGGGCATTTCGCTCGGGCGACCGCTGCTCGCAGGCGCGCTGCTCGATCGCGCGCTCGAGCGCGCTCCGAAGTCGGGCGAGGCCCAAACCCTCTACGGCGACGTCTTGGTGCTCCGTGGCGACAAACCCGCCGCCCGCGAGCACTACAAAAAGGCGCTCGCCGGCGAAGGCCCAGTCGATCGCGCGTACGTTCAGAAGCGGCTCGCCGAGCTTAAGTGAACGGGCTATAAGGCCGCCCCGTGCGAACCGAAATCACTCGCAGCTTTTACCTCGAGGCCGCGCATCGCTTGCCGCACGTGCCCGAGGGTCACAAGTGCAGCCGACTGCACGGCCATAGCTTCAAGGTCACGTTGCACGTCGGCGGCGAGCTCGATCCCAAG
>JAYUYY010000843.1:0-3486 GCA_043752225.1 Sandaracinaceae bacterium
AGCGACTCCGGCTAAGCTGCTGGCCGGCCCTGAATGACGTCGCGCAAGCATCAGCCCACGGGCGAACGTCGTTTGAGTTGGTTGTTGTTCGTGGTCGCGCTCGCTGCGGCGGTGTGGCTTGGACGGCGCGCGATCCAGCGTGCTCCCGCAGCGGCACCGTCCGAGGTGGAGCTGCTCGGTGCCGTGCCCCAGGGACCCGCGCTGCTGATTACGGTGGACGTGAGCGCCCTCAGCCCGGCCGTGGCGCTGGACTTGCTGAAGGCGGGTGGTGGCGCGCTGTTGGGGCTGCGCGAGCTGTGTGGGTTCGAGCCGCTGCTGGGGCTGCGACGTGTCGCGTTTGCGACGCCGTTTCAGAGCACGGTGGGCGAAAAAGTCGATGATTTTGCGCTAATTGCCGAGACTGAGCTGCAACCAGAGCCGGTGCTACGTTGCGCCGAAGCCGTGATCAAGAAGCGCGGCGGCACGCCGGTGCGCTCGAGCTTGGGACGTTTCACGTCGGTGCGCGATCAGGGCAAGCCGCTCGGTGAGGTCGCCATCCGAGCCGATGGTTTGTTCGTGCTGAGCGGTGGCCAGTACTTTCGCGACGTTGTTGACGCGGCCGACGGCGCCGCGCTCGGCGACGAGGCGTCGCGGTTGCGCACGCGCGTGCACCTCGGCATGCGGCAGCGCTTGGCGCGGAGCCAACTCGCCATGACGTTGCTGCCCGGCGCCGGCTTGCCGTTGCCAGGCGTGCAGGCGTTGGGGGTAGGCCTGGAAGTAGGCGCAGACGTGCGGCTACGTGGGTTCGTCGGTTGTCCGTCGGTGCCCGCTTGTGACGACGCCCGGCAGTTGCTCGAGCGCATGAAGGGCGACCTCGCACAGAGCAACAGCCGCAATGTCGCGGCTCTCGCGTCGTTGACGATTACCCAGCGCGCCAGCGAGCTGGACGTGAGCGGTCGCTGGCCGCGCGAGCAGCTGGGACCACTGCTGGTGCAGCTGCTTTCACCCTAAAAATAGCCTATTTCCCCTTGTTGTCGCCCAGCAAGCCGGCCAGCATCTCGGGAGCCTGGCCCAGGCGGGCGACGCTTTCCAGGTGGTGCACCAAAAAGCTGCGGTTGTCGGTGACCGAGAGGTTTTGCATCTCGAGCGCGCCGATGCGGTCGCTCGGCGTGAACGCCGGATCCGCGACGCGCTCCATCGACAGCTTGTCGGGGCCGTAGGCCATGTACTCGGCTTGGGTCGACAGGATGGAGTAGTCGTCGCCGCGGCGCAGCTCGAGCTTGACCGAGCCCGTGACGCTCGGCGCGATCCAACGCGTGAGCCCGTCTTTCAGCAGCATGGCTTCAGGGTCGAACCATTTGCCTTCGTACAGAATGCGCCCGAGCTTGCGGCCGAGCGTGAAGTAGAGGTCGAGCGTGTTTTCGTTGTGAATGGCCGACAGCAGCCGCTCGTACACGATGTTCAACAGCGCCATGCCAGGCGCCTCGTAGATGCCTCGGCTCTTCGCGTCGATGACACGGTTCTCGATTTGGTCGCTCATGCCCAAGCCGTGGCGCCCGCCAATGCGGTTCAACTCCGTGAAAAGCTCGAACAGCGAGCCGAAACGCTGGCCCGAAATGGCGACCGGAACGCCGCGTTCGAACGTCAGCTCGACCTCCTCCGGCTCGACCTGGCTGTCGCGCTTCCAGTGCGCCACGCCCATGATTGGGTCGACGATGTGCAAGCCCTTGTCGAGCTGCTCCAAGTCTTTGGCCTCGTGGGTCGCGCCGAGCACGTTCGAATCGGTGCTGTAGGCCTTCTCGGTGCTCATCGTGTACGGCAGGCCGACCTTGACCAGGTACTCGCTCATTTCTTTGCGGCCACCGAAGGCGTCCACGAATTTTTGATCGAGCCAGGGCTTGTAGATCTTGAGGTTCGGGTTGGTCAGGATGCCGTAGCGGTAGAAGCGCTGGATGTCGTTGCCCTTGTGGGTCGAGCCATCGCCGAAGACGTGGACGTCGTCGGCCATCATCGCGCGCACGATCGCGGTGGTGGTGACGGCGCGGCCGAGCGGCGTGGTGTTGAAGTAGCGCTTGCCCGCGGTCTGCAGGTGGAACGCGCCGCACTGGATCGCGATCAGGCCCTCGCGCACCAGGGCGTCGCGGCAGTCGAGCAGCCGCGCGGCGCGGGCGCCGTGGTCCATCGCGATCGGCGGGATGTCGTCGCAGTTGGCCTCGTCGGGCTGCGCCAGATCGGCGGTGTATGCGTAGACCTCCTGGCCTTGCTCGGCGAGCCACGCCACGGCGCAGCGGGTGTCGAGCCCGCCCGAGAACGCGATGCCGAGCTTGGTGCCCGCGGGCGGAAGCGTTCGATAGATACGGCTCATGGGGCGGGCGTACCACGAGCGACGCGAGGCCGCGCGGCGACCGCGGCGCCGAGCGCATCGGCCAGCTGCGTGAACGCCAGATCAGCGGCGTCGCACACCCCGGTCATCTGCACGAAGCCGTGGATCAGGCCGGCGTGGACCTGGTGATCGACGGCGACGCCGGCATCGCGGAGCCGCGCCACCATCGCGCGGCCCTCGTCGCGCAGCGGATCGAAGCCCGCGGTCACGACCAGGATCGGCGGCAGCTCGCGCAGCGCCGGCCATGACAGCGGCGACGCCGGCGCGCGGCTCGTGGGATCGGGCGCGTAGAGGGTGCGGAAGTACTCGACCATCGGCAGAGTCACGCCGTAGCCTTCGGCGAAGGTCTGGTACGACGGCGACGCCAGCGTCAGATCGAGCAGCGGGTAGAGCAGCGCGGCGAGGCGCGGCTTGGCGGCAGGCGCCGCGGCGCGGGCGACGTGCAGCGCGAGAAAGCCGCCGAAGCTGTCGCCGGTCACCGCGACCCGCTGCGGATCGGCGCCCCAGCGCGGCGCGTGCTCGACCAGCCACGCCCACGCGGCGATCGCGTCGTCGATCGCGGCCGGGTGCGGATGCTCGGGCGCGAGGCGATAGTCGACCGACGCCACCGCGTGGCCGGAGCGGTTGGCGAGCAGCCGCGCGACGCCGTCGTAGCTGTCGACCGAGCCGATCACGCCGCCGCCGCCGTGGAACAGCACGATCAGGCCGCCGCCGGCGTCGCGCGGCACGAACACGCGGATCGGGATCCCGTCGGGGCCGCGCTCGTCGTGGACCGCGGCGACTCGCGCGGGCGCGGGCTCGAACGGCGCGAGCAGCCCCGCGGCGTGGCGACGCGCGTGGGGCGGATCGAGGGTCTCGATGCGCGGGCCGAATCGATCGGCGAAGCGCAGGCCGGCCGCGAGCTGCACGTCCAGCTCCTGGCCGTCGACGATCGTGGTGCCGCCCGCGATCGCGCGCAGCACCGTCGGGGGCAGGCTCATGATCGCGCGGATCGCGCGGCGGCGGATCGTCAACGACAGGCTCATGCGACGCGCAGCCTACACGGGGGCGTCGTCGCCGCGCAGGATCCGCTGCCAGAAGCCGACGTCGTGCCACGCGTCGAGCTTCCAGCCGACCGCGGCGAA
>JAYUYY010000844.1:0-3480 GCA_043752225.1 Sandaracinaceae bacterium
GCCGACGACCAAGCCATCGCGATCCTTGTCGAACGGTCGCGGCGACTCATCCGGTCGATCGTTGTAGCGCGTGGACGTGGCGAACATGATGTCGAACACACCGGCGTGCAGCACGTGCAGCTCTTCGGCGCCGCCCGCCAGCATTACGTCTTGGTAGCCATCGCGGATCGCTTCGTACCCGTAGCCGATGCCTTGGCTCGCGCTCACGCACGCCGACACCGTGGGGATGATCCGTCCGCGGATCTCGAAGCATTGAGCCAAGTTCGCGATGCAGGTGTGGCTCATCAGCTTGAGGTAGCTGCTGCCCGACAAGCCCGTGAGTCCACCGGTCGTGAACAGGACCTTGCAGAAGGCCTCGAGCGCATCGGTCGAGCCGTGCGTCGAGCCGTACGCAAGCCCGGTGCGACCCGAGCGCAGCAGCTCGCGATCGAGGCCCGCGTCGCGGATCGCTTCGTCGGTCGCGAACGCCGAGAGCAGCGCGACGCGACCCATCGTGCGCGTCTGCTTGCGCGAGAAGCGCTCGAGGTCTGCGCCCTTCGCCGGTCCGCCGAGCCGCGTGTGCAGCTCGTTGACCTTCGCCCACTCGGGCATCGGTACGATGCCGTGCTGCCCTAGTTGCAGCGCATGGGACACGTCGTTCAGCGTGCTGCCAATCGGGCTGGTGATGCCAACGCCCGTCACGACGACACGCCTCATCCGAGACCTCCGGAGATCGTGATGCATTGGCCCGTGATGTACGCGGCCTGATCGCTGACCAGGAAGCGTACCAGCGCCGCCACTTCATCGGGACGCCCCAAGCGCCGCATCGGGATCACCTTCTTGATCTCTTCGACGGGGGCGTTCGCGATCATGTCGGTCTCGATGAGTCCGGGTGCGACCGCATTCACCGTGATGTTTCGCTTGGCAAGCTCTTGCGCGAGGCTGCGCGTTGCGCCGATCAAACCGGCCTTGGCCGCCGCGTAGTTGGTCTGACCGCGATTGCCGAGCGTGCCCGAGATCGAAGCGATCGAGACGATCCGGCCCCAGCGCTGCCGGACCATCGGCATCGTGAGCGGTTGGGTCACGTTGAAGAATCCGTCGAGCGAGGTGCGCGTGACCGCGTTCCAATCGTCGCGCGGCATCGCGGGAAACGCGTTGTCGCGGGCGATGCCGGCGTTGTTGATCAGCACGCCGATCGGTCGATCGTCTTGCAGCAGCTGCGCTACCGCCGCCGAGGATTCCTCGGCATTCGCGACGTCGAAGCGGCACAGCTCGGCTTTGCCGCCGCTGGCTTCGATCCGCGCTTTGACCGCGGAAGCGCTGGCCTCGTCGCGCAGGTAATTGATGATGACCGGGTGGCCGGCTTCCGCGAGCGCGACCGCGATCGCCGCGCCGATGCCGCGTCCCGCACCGGTGATGAGCGCTCTTACCGAGCTTTCAGGCAATTTCGGGGGGAGGGCCACCGTGCTCGGGCAGATACACGCTCAGGCTGGCCTTCGCAACCACGCGGCCATCGCGCCGGACGTCGCAATCGAAGCGGCCGACGCGCTCTTCGCCGAACTCGATGCGCGCGTGCACGATCAGCGTCTCGCCGGGTTGAAAATACTCCGCGTGGAGCACGAAATCGCGCGCCGCGACGAGCAACCCAGTGCGCGGCTCGCCGCCTTTCGCACGCGCTTTCAACCCGGCATAGGCCGCGACGCACTGCGCGCAGTACTCGAGCGCGACCCAAGCGGGCACGCCCAGAGGCTCCGCGAACGTCGAGCTCTCGCGAATCGTAACCGAGCAGGTCGCGGACTTGGCATCGTGATCGAGCAGCTCGTCGAGCAAGAGCATCGGCGGTCGGTGTGGCAACAGCTCGATCAGCGAAGGCAGGCTCGCGACGCTCATCGCGTGGGAGCTCTCACATCGATCCGAATCGCACGCGAGCCGCTCGGCAGCTCGATCACGCCGTCTCCGCGGGTGCGCGCGTGCTCGGCTAGATCGATCACACGCAGCATGTGCGCGACCGGAGTCGGGCCCGCGATCGACGGCTCCGCCTCCGCGCCTCCGCGCGTGCACGGCACGGGCACGCTCACGGGAGCACAAAGCGTCGCGAGCGCGTCCGCGTTCTCGTCGGGATTGTCGCCACGGCACAGCAGCAGCGCGCAGGCCGCCGCTTCGAATGGCTCGGATTGTTGCAGCAGTGCGGGCACGCTTTCGTCGGCCATTACGACCAAGAGCGATCCGCCTTCGCACGTCAGCCACGCATAGGCTTCTATCAAGAGCGCAGCCGCCGTCGATTCACCCGCGGCCAGGCAGCTCGAAAAGCCCTGGTTGCCGGTCGCGATCGAGAGCTGGCCAGCCGCGGCGTTATGCACGCTGGCTTGAAAGCGCGCGGGCGAGAGCGCGCCGTCGCCTTCGTTCATCATCTTCAAGAGCTGAAGGGTCGTGTCGATCTCGCCGAGCGCGGAGCCCACGAGCAAGGGTGTGGTGTGCAGGTCGGCGCCGCCTGCGTGTGCAGCGCGCGCCACCACCTCGGCGATCATGCGTGTGAGCAGACTGGCGCGGCCGCGCGCACGCGTCGGCAAGAGCTCCGCGGCCGGCGGCTGCAACGCGTGGCCTTCGGTGCGCTCGGCGATCCAGCTCGCCGTCGCGCGCACGTAGATCGGGGTCGACGCGGCGCTCATGACACCCGTCCGAGGATCAAACTCACGTTGCTGCCGCCGAACGCGAACGAGTTGCTCAGCACATGGCGGTACGCGCTCGGTCGCCGCTCACGCGACACGCCGATCGTGATCTCGGGATCGACTGGATCCGCGCCCAGGCTCGCTGGTGCGTTGCCGTGCTCGAGCGTCAGCAAGCACAGCGCCGCTTCGATCGCACCCGCGGCGCCGAGCGCGTGCCCGGTGTAGCCCTTCGTCGACACGACCGGCACTTCGTCGCCCACCACGCGCGCGATCGCGAGCGCTTCGGAGCTATCCCCTTGCGCGGTCGCGGTGCCGTGCGCGTTCACGAGATCGATCGCGCTCGGCGGCAGGCCTGCGCGCGCGAGCGCTTGGCGCATCACGCGCTCGGCGCCATCGCCGAGCGGATGTGGCGCGGTCATGTGATGCGCATCGCCGGTCTCGCCCCAGCCGAGCAGCGCAAGCGAGCCCGCCGATGCTGCCGGCTCGCGCTCGAGCACGAAGAACGCCGAGCCTTCGCCGATGCTGATCCCTGCGCGGTCGACCGAGAACGGCCGGCACGCTTCTTCGGCTAATACGCCGAGGCTGCGAAAGCCGCGCAGCGTCATCTCGCACAGCGCATCGACCCCGCCGACGATCGCTGCGTCGGCCAGGCCTGCGTGGAGAAGTCTTGCCGCCGCCGCAAACGCCTTGCCCGACGAAGAGCATGCGGTCGACACGAAGTACGCAGGGCCGCTCACACCGGTCAGCGTTTGCACCAGCGCCAGCACCGCGCCGAAGTCGTGCTGATGCTCCATCGAAAATCCGTCGTGCATCTGACCGGTCTTCGCGTTGT
>JAYUYY010000845.1:0-8755 GCA_043752225.1 Sandaracinaceae bacterium
CGAGCGCATCGCCGCGTCGGCCTTCGATCCCGAGCCGAAGAGCCGGCTCGCTCAGTACCTCGCGCAGCGCGATCCCGCGCGCGCTCGGACGCTGCGTCGCGAGGTGGACGAGCGCTACGGCGCGCTGTTGCGCGACTATCCGCAAGCCTTCCTCGATCACGCGTCCGAGTTCTATGCCAATGCATGCGCCGATCCGGAGCGCGCCCTCGAGCTCGCTTTGCAGAACCTCGCCTCGCGCACGAATGCACGCGCGTACATCGTCGCGCTGCAGGCGGCGCACGCGGCCGATGCGCGCGATCGATGGTGTGCGCTGGCCTCCGAGGCCTCGAGCCGCGCCCGTCACAACCGCAACTTGAAAGCGCTGCTCGACGAGCCCGCGTTCGAGTGCGCGGGCTGAGCCGAAGGTCCAGAACGCGCCGGCGCAAGCGGCCGCTCGCGAGCCTGTTACCCTGCCGGCATGACGCCCGAACCGAGGCCCGAGTCGGCCAGCGACAGCTCCGCGCTGCGCAACCTCGGCTGGGTGTTGCTGCTGTGCGTGATCGGCGCGGTCAGTTACGTCGCGGGTCGCGGCTCGAGCCCGCAGGCCGAGCCCGCGAAGGTGACCACGGTCGAGCACCCATCGCCCTCCGTGCTGGTCGCGATCCAAGCGCTCGCGCGCTTGCAGAGCGTTTCGTTTCACATGGAGCGGATCGTCGACATCACGCGCCAAGAGCAAGCGCTGTGGGGGCTCGTCCAAGCCGAGGACAACATCTTGCTCGTCGCGGTCGGCGAGGTCACGGCAGGTGTCGATCTCGGCAAGCTCGAGCCGAGCGACTTCACGCTCGATGAAGCCACCAAGACGGTGCGAATCGCATTGCCACCGCCCGAGGTCTTTTCGTCGGCGCTCGACAACGAGCGGACCTACGTGCACTCGCGGCGGACCGATGCGCTGAGCAAGCGCGATCTCCAACTCGAGACCGAGGCCCGCAGACGCGCCGAGCGCGCGATCCACGACAGCGCACTGGCTGCCGGCATCCTGGCGCAGGCGCAGACGAACGCGGCCACCACCGTGCGCTCGCTCGCGTCCTCCTTTGGCTATTCGATGGTGCTGATCGATTCGCAGCTCGAGTAGGCGAGCCACAGCCCTGTGTCGCCCAGCCGTGCCGGCATGACCAGCTATGGGCGGAACCTGCGCGGTCCCTGCTACAGTCGCGAAGGGATATGCAGACGCGACCCGCAAAGCAGGGCCTAGCGCCGCATTGGGGCGCGCTCTTTTGTGTGCTCGCTGCCAGCGCGTATCTCAGTAGCTGTTACGGCACCGCCCGCTGTGGAGCCGAGAGCTGCGACGACCTCGACAATGACTGCGATGGCCTCGTCGATGAGGACTTCGCGGATGTACAGGGCGTGTTCTCGCGCGGCGATCACTGCGGCAGCTGCAACGTGGTCTGCGACGACGTGTTCCCCACTGCGACGCAGACCGCGTGCATTCGCGGCGACGAAGGCTCCAGCACATACAGGTGCGAGGCGCAGGGCTGCAGGCTCGGCGAGGAGCTGCGCGGCGGCGTCTGCGTGCCCGCGACCAGCGCGTTGTGCGCACCGTGCAATGCGGACGCCGAGTGCGACGCGCTCGACCCCGGCAGCCAATGCGTGGCCGGTAACCACTGCGGTAGGCCGTGCTCGCTCGGCGATCCCGCGAGCTGTCCGCCCGACTTCGTCTGCGCCTCCCAAGCCGGCCGCTCGCCGACCGCCGAACAGTCGAGCACGGCGTTCGATCTCTTGCGTACGACGCAGTGCATTCCGACGACCGGGAGCTGCGAATGTCGCCAAGAGCTCGTCGGGCTGAGCGTCCCGTGCGTGATCGAGACGACGGCTGGGCAATTCTGTTCGGGCGAGCGGCTGTGCCAGGTCGGCGGCTTCGGCCCCTGCACGCCGGCGCTCGATGAGGTCTGCAACGCGCTCGACGACGACTGCGATGGCAACGCCGACGAAGGCTTCGTCGACGACATCGGCCGCTACGTCAGCAGCACGCATTGCGGAGAATGCAACGCGCCGTGCGTGGCTGCGGGCGCACACATGGTCGCGACCTGCGTTGCGCCCCTCGAATCGGGCGCTGCCCCCAGTTGCCTGACGGAGTGCGAAGACGGCTTCGTCGACGTCGATGGCGTCGCGGCGACCGGCTGCGAGTGCGGCGTGCTCAGCGGCGAAGGCCCCGTCATCGGCGGCGATGCGGACTGCGACGGCGCGATCGATGCGACGCCCGATCTGATCTTCGTCGCGCCCCAAGGCAACGACGCCAACGACGGCGAAGACGTCAGCCGCCCGGTCCGCACGCTCGCCCGCGGCAGCGTGCTCGGCAGCATCACGGGTCGCAGCGTGGTGGTCGCGCGCGGCATCTACCAAGGCCCGCTCAACTTGGTCGCGGGCGTGACGCTGCTCGGCGGCTACAGCCCGGACTTTCACGCGCGCGATCCCGAGCGCTATCCGGCGCTGATCGAGCGCGGCACGACCGGCTTCGGCGAGCCGATCGTGCGCTGCACCGACATCGCTGAGCCGACGCGCATCGAGGGCTTCACCGTGCTCGGCACCGACGCGATCGTGCGCGGCAGCGGCAGCACCGCGCTGTACCTCGATCGCTGCTCGTCCGACGTGGTGCTCTCGCGGATCACCGTACTGGCAGGCCGCGGCGCCACCGGTGAGCCCGGCGCGACCGCGAGCGAACGGCTCGGCGAGTGGGGCTTGATCTCGCTGACCCAGCTGAGCGGAATCGACGGCGCACCCGGCCACGACGGCTCGTTCGAAGGCGATGGGTGCTCCCTGATCGCGCCTGGCGCGGGCGGCTCCAAAGTCTGCCGGCGCGATTCACAGACGCCCGGCGGGCTCGAGGTCTCGGGCGGCAACGGCGCGCCTTCGAGCTGCACCAACCTCGCGTCGCTCTGCGACAACGCGAGCGACGCCGGGTGCGGCAACGCGGGCTGCACCGATTTCACGACCGGCGACGTGTGCGATTTCGAAGCCGTGCTCGACGCTGCGGTCCCAGGTTTGCCAGCCGAAGCGGGCAGCGGACCCCAAGCCGGCGAGCCCGGCGTGCGGAGCTTTGCAGCGCCGACCAACCGCGACACATGCACGTTCTGCGACGATAACCCGACGCTCCCGCGCGAAGGCGGCGATGGAACCGACGGCGGGCGCGGTGAGCACGGCCAGCGCGGCCTCGGCTGCTCGGTCGAAGAAGGCATCGGCGCGTTCGATGTCACGACCGGCCGGTTGCGCGCGGGCGGAGGCGAGAGCGGCAGCGACGGAACCGACGGCAGCGGCGGCGGCGGTGCGACCGCGGGCGCGGGCTTCTCGGTGATCGCGAACACGCTCGGTGGCTGCGGCAATATCGCGGGCGGCAGCGGCGGCGGCGGCGGCAGCGGTGGCTGCGGCGCACCCGGCGGCAACGGCGGCGGCGGTGGCGGAGCTTCGATCGGCATCGCGATTCGAGTGCGCAGCCCGGGTGCGGCGGGCCCCTCGCTCGACCGCGTGCGCATCGTGACCGGCAGCGGTGGCGACGGCGGCGACGGCGGAATCGGCGCGACCGGGGGCACTGGCGGCAGCGGCGGCAACGGCGGGCTTGCCCACTTCTTTTGCGCGCGAAACGGCGGACGCGGCGGCGATGGTGGCAACGGCGGGGCGGGCGGCGGTGCCGGTGGCGGCTGCGGCGGCGGTAGCTTTGGGCTCGTGATCGCGGGCCAAACCTCGGACGAATACGAGGCGACTCTCGCGACCGGTCTGGTCGTCGAGCGCACCGGCGTTCCCGGCCAAGCCGGCCTCGGCGGCTTCTCGCCCGGCAGCTCCGGAGAGAGCGGTTTGCCCGGCCCAGCCCAAGATTGGCTCGTGGTCGAGCCGTGATCGCGCGTTAAGCGGTGACCTAACCGCTGATCGGCCCGCGCTTCGCTTGACCAACTACCCCGGTTGACTAGACTCCGCCCCTCTTTCGGAGCCGGATATGCGCGACCTCATCAAGCTCACGTGCCAAGACTGCAAACGCGACAACTACGTCACGGACAAGAACAAGCGCACGATGACGGAGAAGTTCGAGATCAAGAAGTTCTGCAACGCGTGCCGCAAGCACACGTCGCACAAAGAAGGCAAGATCTCGAAGGGCTGAGGCCCTTTGCTTCCCGCTCTCGCGTTTGCTTCGAGTGCTTCGAGTCAGACGCCGCTTTCAAACCGAGCTCTCGAGCACGCCATCGCTGGCGTTGATCTCGAGGGCTCGTTTCAATTTTTGCTCGACTTGCCGAGCTTGCGGCGCAGCTTCTTGATCTTGTCGATGCGGGTCTCGCCCGGCGGCGCGTACTGCTCGCTCTTCTCGTAGTTGTAGAGCGCGGCTTCCGTTTCGCCGCGCTTGTCGAGATCGCCGGCGCGAAAGCGGTAGTACTCCCAGCGCACCGGGCTCTGCGAGATCGCGAGCCACATCAAGCCAGCCGCGAGCGCCGCGGCCACGCCGAAGCGTCGCGGATCGCCCTTACCAAGGATGATCGCCCCGAGCGCGACGAGCACGAGCACGGCCGCCGCGATCAGCCCGGTGGGAAACGCGCCCGGCAGATCGATGCTGTAGCCCGCGCCCACGACCAGCGCGCTCGCCCCGAGCACGGTCGCGATCGCCACCAGCTTGCCGGGCGACTCGAGCTCCCATTCGTCCACGAGCTGTGACAAGCGGCGACCCGGCCAGGTGAGGACGATCACGAGCTTGTCGACGACCGCGATCGGCAAGAGATAGCTGGCCGCGAACAGCAGCATGTAGTGGCTGAACCAACCGATCTCGAGCCCCATCGCTTCGGCGCCGACGTGCAACGCGATCGCGAGCGGCACTGCGATCCAACAGATGCGCTCGAGCAGCTTGCGCGGCACGCCGGCAAACCGTGCGCCTTCCTGGTCGCGCACGACCGCGCAGAGATACGCGAAGCCCATGAACAGCTCTTGCGGGATCACGGCGGTCGCAAACAGCGACCAGAACTGCTCGCTCGAGAGCCCAAACGCCGCGGCGAGCTGCACCAAGCTCGTCATGTCGCGCGCGGCGCTGCCGATCTGCTGGATGGTGTGGCCGCCGAGCCAGGCCGGTTCGATCTTCGCGATCGCGGTGTAGACGTAGACGATGCTGACGGTGACGCCGAGCAGGTTGAAGCCGAAGCCCTGCGCCATCACGGGCTGTTTGCGGACCGCAGGCGCGACCAGCCAGGTGCACAGCGCGAGCGCTCCCGCACACGCGAAGAACAGCGCGAACACGTGCTGCTTGGGATCGATCAGCGCGTACAGCGCGATGATCGCGAGGCCCAGCGCCGCAAACGTCCAGCCGCGTTTCTCGATCTGCTCGAACCGCTCGCGGTCGCGCGCGTGGCGCTTGCGCGCGCCTTCGGACTCGAGCGGGGGCGGCAACAACGGATGAATGTCTTTCGCGGCCGTCTTCGGAAAGAAGATCAAGCACGCGAGGATGATCGAGACCAGGTAGTGGTGCTGGTAGCTGTCCAGCATGCTCATCGCCCACGAGTACGTGTAGAGCAAGAACAGCACGAACATCAGCGGGCGCACGACGCCGAGCAGCATCAGCGTCAGCGAGAGCATGCCGGCGAGCAGCAGCACCGCGATGTACGAGCCCGCGGTCGGCATCGGTTGCAAGCGATCGAGCCACTCGAAGTGCGCAACGTTGAAGCCCGCGGCGCCGTAGCGCCCGGCGTGCCCGATCATCAGCGCCCAGGCGTCGAGCGCGAGCAGCAAGAGGAACACCTTCGAGAACAAGTACGAGCGCGCAGCGCCGTGCGCGCCGTGAAAGAACGCGTTCATGGCTCACCTCGGCCGTCGGCGAGCTCGCGAATCTTGCAGACCATATGGCGATCGACATCGGGCAGCGTGCTGCCGTCAGGGCTGGTGCACTCGAGGTGATAGCGAGCGAGCGTCACGCCGGCTTCATCGCAGCGCCGCTCGAGCAGCTTTTGAACCACCAGCCCGCGCGCGCGCTCGAGCATGCCGATCCATGCGACCTGCACTTCTTTCACCAGCGGCACTTCGCGCGTGCGGCCTGCGCCACCGAGCACATCCTGCACTTTGACTTTGCAGTCGAGCATTCGGATCGTCGAGAACATGCGCCAGCTGAAGCGCTCGTCGAAGCCGCGGCCGCCGAGGTAGTAGCGCAGCGGCATCGCGAGCATGAAGAGCAAGAAGCACGCGATGAACGCGTTCTCGAGTGATCGCCTGCGCGGGCGCGCATCGGTCGCGACCACCGGCCGCGTCGTGCTCGCAACGGGCAGGTCGGCGGTTACGTGAGCGGCTTCGGCGACTGCTTCACCGGCGGCTAGAGGCTCATCCGACCGCTCTTTTTCACGCCCGCTCTCGCGCCCGCCCGCACGCTTCTTCTTCTTGGCCATGCGCGCGCCTGTGTATCACGACCTCGGCCGGGCTCGGCGTTACGGGACCCGCTCCAGATTGCTCATCGGAAGAGTGCGTTTATCCTCTATCCTCGAGAACTCGATGCCCGTTTATTCCAAAGGCATGCCCCTCGAGACTCCGGCCTTGCCCTTCACGCTGGAGGGCGTCGACGGCAAGGTCTACACGCTCGCTTCGTTTGCGGAAGCGAAGCTGCTCGTCATCATCTTCACCTGCAACCACTGCCCGTACGCGCAAGCAGTCGAAGAGCGCATCGTCGCGCTCGCCCGCGACTACGCGCCGCGCGGTGTGGCGGTGTGCGCAATCAACCCGAACGACGACAAGGCTTACCCGGACGACTCGTTCGAGAACATGAAGAAGCGCGCACGCGAACGCGGCTTCACGTTCCCGTACTTGCGGGATGAGAAACAGAACGTCGCGCGCGCGTACGACGCTGCGTGCACGCCCGACATCTTCGTCTTCGATGGCCAGCGCAAGCTCGTCTACAACGGCCGGCTCGACGACAACTGGAAGGACGCGAACAAAGTCACGCGCCAGGATCTGCGCCTGGTGCTCGACGCCGCGCTCGATCACAACCGCATCGAGTTCGACCCGCAGCCGTCCATGGGCTGCTCCATCAAGTGGAAACCCACCTGATTCCGCGAGGCTGCTCCATCAAGTGGAAACCCACCTGAGGACCAGCTTCCCCTAAGCTCGTGGGAATGCTGCGCGCGCGGGTGACGCGTACAGTCGGCGAATGGGGTTTAGGGTGCTCAGCGGGCTCGCGTGGTTGGCGAGCGTCAGCGTTGCGTTGTGCGCAGTGGGGTGCAGCGGCGCGATCGAGCCTCAAGATCCCGCAGCGCTTCCCCGAGACGACAGCAGCGTCGGAGCCTCGGGCGACGGGGACGGCAACGCGGGCTCGAGCGGGAGCAACGCGGGCGATGGCGACGGCGATAGCGACGATCCCAACGCGCCGTACATCGCGTCCGACAGCGTCGCGCGCAGGCTCTCGCGCGCCGAGCTCGACAACGTGCTGCGCGATCTACTCGGCGACCAAGCCTCGGCGGCGAGTGATCTACTGCCCGAAGATCCGTTTTCGCCGTATGACAACGACTACACAGGTCAGATCGCTTCGGCTGCGTTGATCGACTCGCTCTCCGCGCTCGCGGATGACGTCGGGGCGCGGGTGATCGGCGATGCAGCGCTGCGCGCCCATGTCCTGCCCTGCACGCCGAGCGGCCCGGGCGATACGACCTGTTTTAGTCAGACGGCCGCGCAGCTTACGCGCCGCGCGTTTCGTCGCACGCTGAGCGACGCCGAGCTCGCGCCGTACTTGTCGCTGCTCGACTACGCGACCGAGGACAACCCGGACGTCGCGCACGACTTCAACACCGCGGTCGAGCTCTTGGTGCGCGCGGTGCTGATGGACCCCGAGCTGCTCTACCGCATCGAGATCGGCGTAGCGACCGCCGACCCGCGCGTGTTCGCGCTCAGCGCGCCCGAGATCGCGACGCGCATGAGCTTTCTCGCCTGGGGCTCGCTGCCGAGCGATCAGCTGCTTGAGCAAGCCGACAACGGCGAGCTCGCCACCGCTTCGCAGCGCGGCGCGATCTTCGAGAGCATGCTGCAGCAGCCGCGCGCGCGCGATCAGCTGCACCGGTTTCACGCGATGTGGCTCGGCTACCGCGTGATCCCGCATACGCCGGAGCTCGCGGCCGCGTTCAACAGCGAGACCACGGCGTTGCTCGACCGCGTGATCTTCGATGAGCCGCAGAGCTACACGAACCTGTTCACGTACGATGAAACGTTCGTCGACAACGTGCTCGCCGAGCACTACGGCTTAGCGCTACCGGGCAGCGCGCAATGGGTAAGCTACGGCGACAGCGGGCGCGCCGGCTTGCTCTCGCACGGCTCGGTGCTCGCGGCGTTCGGCAAGTTCACCGATACGAGTCCGACGCAGCGCGGCATCCTGGTGCGCACGCGGCTGCTGTGCGAGCCGCTGCTGAAGCCTCCGCCGAACGTGGTCGCCGACCAACCGCCCGGCGATGCGAACGCGACCTGCAAGTGGGATCGCTACGAGCAACACCGCGCGAACACCGCATGCGCCGGTTGCCACGGGCAAACCGATCCGATCGGCTTTGGCCTCGAAAACTACGATCTCGCCGGCCGCTACCGCGAGCACGACGACGGCTTGCCCGAGTGCACGATCGAAGGCACCGGCGCGTTGCCGCCTTACGGCAGCTTCAGCGGACCGGCCGAGCTCGGCCAGCTGCTCGTCGACTCGGGTAAGGTCCCGCACTGCCTCACGACGCAGCTTTTCCAGTTCGCCGTCGGCCGGCCGATGAAGGGCAATGAAGGCCAAGCCATCGACGCGCTG
>JAYUYY010000846.1:0-3473 GCA_043752225.1 Sandaracinaceae bacterium
GCTGCGTCGGCCGTCTTGAGGTTGGGCGAGGGCGGGTGCCAGGCCAGGCCGGTGTCGGCTTGCTGCATGGCGCGCTGGTAGCCCGCGACCGGCACCACCTGCAGGTCGAGCTGCAAGCCGAGATCCGCAGCGATCAACGTCGCGAGCTCGGCGAGTGTCAAGCCGTGGCGAACCGGCAACGGATGATGGTTTACGAAGCTGCGTCGACCCGGATCGAGCATCGGACCTTCGACCTGTGTGCCGCCGATCGGATTGGGCCGATCTAGCAACAGCACCGGCAGGTGCGCCTCGCTCGCGGCGACCAGCGCTTCGCGCACCGTCGAGGCGTACGTATAGAAGCGCGTTCCCACGTCGACGAGATCGATCACGAGCACGTCGAGGTCGCGCAGCATCGCGGGCGTCGGACGTCGGGTTTTGCCGAACAAGCTGTAGATCGGCGTCGGGCGCTGCTTGGCGGATGCGCTCGCGAGCGCGCTGTTTGCGACCACGCCTTCGACCGCCGCGTCGAGCCCGTGCTCGGGCGTGAAGATCGCGCGCAGGTCGACCGCCTGCGCGAGCAGCTCCACCGTCGGCGTGCCATCCAGCGCACGCGCGGCGCGGTGCGTGAGCAGCCCGACTCGACGCGGCGTTGCGCCTTGCAGCTCCGCGAACGCGTGCTCGCGCAGCACATCGATGCCGGCGCGCACGCGTTCATCGGGCAGCGGGCAGGGCAGGGCGCGCACCACGCCGCGCACCGCCGCATCGGTGACCGCGGCGGTGAGCTCGAGCACGTCCCCCTGGCCATCGGGATGCACGCGGTTGCTCAAGAACACCACGAACAGATCCTGCTCGGGATCGATCCACAGTGCGGTGCCCGTAAAGCCTCCGTGACCGAATGCGCGCGCCGACAGCAGCTTGCCGCGGTTGCGCGAATGCGGGCTGCGAACATCCCAGCCGAGCGTGCGCACCACGAAAGCGGCGGGCTGCGGAGCGCTCAGCTGCTGCACCGTGCGCTCCGCGAGCACGCGCGTGCCGTCCAGCTCACCGTGCGACAGCAGCATGCGCGCAAAACGACTAAGGTCCGCCGCATCCGAGAAGAGCCCCGCGTTGCCGGCGACGCCGCCGAGTCGAAACGCGCGCGGGTCGTGCACGACGCCGCGAATCATGGGCTGCGCGCGATGCTCGGTGAGCTCCGTCGGCGCGATGCGCGCGTGCAGCTCCAGCATCGGTCGATAGCCTGTTTGGGTCAATGCGAGCGGACGGATCAACGCGCGTTCGACCAGCTGATCGAGCGGCTCGCCCGCGACGCGCTCGAGGATTTCGCCGAGCCAGATGAAGCCGATGTCGCTGTACTGGTAGCGCGCACCGGGGGACGTGACCGGCAGCACGCGCAGCACGTTTGCGCGTGCGACTGCGATGCTCGCGTCGAACTGCGACACCGGCGTCACCGCGGGCAGCCCGCTCGTGTGCGACAGCAGCATGCGCACCGTGATCCCTCGCGCGCTCGGCCCAGCTTCCGGCAAGAGCTCGCCGACCGTCGTGTCGAGCGAGAGCTGCCCGTGCTCGATCAGATAGTGCGCCGCGGTGGTGGTAGCGACGGCCTTCGTGAGCGACGCGAGATCGAAGATCGTGTCTTCGGTCATGCGCTCGCGCGCCGGAACGATCGCGCGATCGCCGTACGCGCGCTGGAAGAGCACGCCGCCGCGCCGTCCGATCGCGATCACGCAGCCCGGCAGCTTGTGCTGCGCGATCGCGGCCGTGACGAGCGCGTCGACCTCAGGCAGCTCGAGCGTGAGCCATGCCGGCGCGAGCGGCGTTTGGGTGGCCGCCGCGTTGCGCTCGCGCGCCTCGGTTGTCGGCATGCTCGCGTGCGAGCGCTCAGGTGCAGCCGACGCGCTCGTGGTCGGCGTCTCGGTCGTCGGCCGCGAGACGTGGGGCTGCGCCGCGCACGCGAGCAGCGCCCAAACGCAAAGAGACCATCCCTGTCGACGCACCGCGTACAGCATAGCGTTGTGCGGTAGGATGGCGCGGCGTTGGGATTCATCGGCCGCACGATCGTGAAGACCATGGCGACCGCGTCGCCGCACATGCGCGCGCTCGGCGTGCGCTTCACGCGGGTCGATGACGGCGTGGTGGTCGCGGAGCTGCCCTACCGCGCGGATCTCGTGGGCGATCCGATTACGGGCGTGCTGCACGGCGGTGTCGTGACGACCTTGCTCGACTCGACCGCCGGCGCGGCGGTATTCAGCCGCTTGAGCACGCCGATGCCGATCGCGACGCTCGACCTGCGCATCGACTACCTGCGTCCGTCGACACCGCACAAGCCGCTGCGCGCGCGCGTCGAGTGCTTCAAGCTCACGCATCACGTCGCGTTCACGCGCGGCATCGCGTTCAACGAGGACGAAGACGATCCGGTCGCGTCGATGGCCGGCACGTTCATGCTGCGCACTCAAGCGGTGCGCGGCGGCAAGCGCGCAGGCCGCGAAGACAAGGCTGCGCACGCGCTCGAGCCCGACGCCGACCCAGATGCCGACGCGGAAGCAAACGCTGAGCCCAAGGACGAAGCGCCATGAGCACGGAGCGCGCGCTCGCGGCGCTGCTGCCCGCTGCACGCGCCGCAGGCGACCCCTCGCGCGTGCTGAATGGGATTCCCTACGCGCGGATGCTCGGGCTCGTCGCGACGCTCGACGGCAGCTCGGTGATCGTGCGCATGCCGCGCAGTGAGCATCTGGTCGGCAACCCGGTGTTGTCGGCGCTGCACGGCGGCACGGTGGGCGCGCTGCTCGAGAGCGCAGCGATCCTCGAGCTGCTCTGGCAAGCCGACACCGAAACGGTGCCCAAGACCATCACACTCACGGTCGACTACCTGCGCTCGGCGCGGCTCCAAGACACCTTCGCGCGCGCGACGATCACCCGTCACGGACGGCGCGTCGCCAACGTGCAAGTACACGCGTATCAAGAGTCGCAGCAGAAGCCGATCGCGGTCGCGAATGCGCACTTCCTGCTGCGCGGCAAATCAGAAGATTGATCGGCTCAGCTGATTCTTGAAACGAAGCTTGACCCTGCTTTATGTGTGGTCGCGAACGCACCCCCTTGATCAACGTGCAGCTTTGGTACAGGTTCCCACATGTGGGACGATAGAGCGCTCGAAGCCCGTGAGCACGGGAGCGAGACCCGCTTGCAAGAGGTGGAAGTATGGAAGACGTGACCGGCCTACACGCGTTCGACCACCTTGATCCGGTCAGCGCGCTCAACGTCCTCCCCGACGAGCCCGAGCCGTCGCCGGAGCCTGTCCGCCAACCCCAGCGCAGCGTGCCGCCTCCCGTGTCGCGCTCCGCAGCGTCGGTCCATGTGCCGGCAGCCCGCGGTCGCTCGCTGCCGCCTCCGCCGCCCCCGCGCGGCGGTGCTGCGGGACTCTCGGTCCCGCCGCCTCCGATGCGGCAGTCGCTTCCACCTACTACGCTGCCGCCGGCCTCGAGCCGCCCGAACGCAGG
>JAYUYY010000847.1:0-3459 GCA_043752225.1 Sandaracinaceae bacterium
CGTATCGCTCGTGATCGCGTCACGCAGCGCGCTCGCATCAGGCGCGATCCCGTGCGCGATCGAGAGCCGGGTGACGCGCAGCTTGCCGCTCTGCTCGAGCGCGGCGATCGGTGCCGCAATCGCGGGGTGCTCGATCGAGCTAGTGATCAGGTGCGGCGTTGCACCTGCGCGTTCGCTATGGAGCAGGCCGTGCAGGCCGAGGTTGCAGCTCTCGGTCCCGCCCGACGTAAGCACGATGTCGTTGGCATTGGCCTGGATCGCGCCGGCGACTTGCTCGCGTCCGCGCTCGAGCAGCGCGCGCGCCTTGCGGCCCGCGGAGTGCACGCTCGAGGGATTGCCGAGACCCACATCGTCCAAGAGCGCGGCCTGCATCGCGGCGCGTGCGGCTGCGCACAGCGGCGTCGCCGCATGGTGATCGAGATAGATCAGGCGGCGCCCGCTTTCTTGCCGCCCGCGGGATGCACGCTGAGCGCGAAGCCGGTGCCGGTGAGCCGCTTGCTCGCGACCTCGACGTCCGGCGGGCTCGTGACCGTGATGCCGCCGCCCATCGCTTCGGCCACGTAGCGCGCGAACGCAAGGCCGAGGCCGACACCGCCGTGCAGGCGCGTCATCGATCCGTCGACTTGAAAGAACGGCTGGAGGATGCGCTCGCGATCGAGCTCGGAGATGCCGGGACCGCTGTCGGCCACGATGCATTGGTAGCGATCCCCGCCATCGATGTCGCTGCGCACCCGGCGCACGGCGAGCGCGACCTCGGCACCGCGCGGAGAGAACTTCGCGGCGTTGTCGAGGATGTGCAGCAGCGCGCGCTTGAGCTTCTCGGGATCACCCACCGCAGGCATCGGATCTTCTGGGATCTCGGTCGTGAGCGAGAGGCCGGCGTCCGTGAACATCTGCCGCGCATCGGCGACCGCCTTCTCCGCGACCGTGCGAAAATCGTAGTCGCGCGCGTACAGGTGCAGGCGCCCGGTCTCGAGGTGGCTGACGTCGAGCAAGGTGTCGATCAGCGCGCGCAGCCTTCGCGTCGAGTTGTTGATCGAGTCGACGCACTTGCGCTGCAGCGGCGTGAGCGGGCCGAGCTCTTCGTTGAGCAACAGGCGCACGTAGCCGACGACCGGCGTCATCGGGGTCGCGAACTCGTGGCTCAGGTTGCGCAGGAACTCGCGGCGCAAGCGCGCGATCTCTTCGAGCTGCTTGTTCGCTTCGGAGAGCTCGACGACTTTGCGCTCGAGCCGCGCCGCGATCTTTTGCGTGCGCTCGCGCAGCGGGTCGCCGAGCGGATCGGTGCGGCGCTCGGAGTGGCCGGATAGAAAGCGCGCGACCGCAGCCGGGAACTCGCGCGCGTCGATCGGCTTGGCGATAAAGCCGTCTGCGCCCACCGCCAGGCTGGTCTCGCGGTCGCCTTCCGCTGTGATCGCGACGATCGGCGTGCCCTCGAGGCTCGGGATTCCGCGCAGGCGCAGCGTCACTTCGTAGCCGTCGAGGTCCGGCACGTTGATATCGACGAGCACGAGATCCGGCCGCCGGGACTCGGCCAAGCGGATGCCTTGCAGCCCGCTCTCGGCATCGACGACCTCGTGGCCTGCGGCTTGGAGCAGCTTACGGACTAGAAGCCGACTGCCCGCGTCGTCCTCGATGTGCAACACGGTGGCCATGGGAGCAAAACCCTACCACTCGGCTTCTGATACGGTCGAAATCGCGGCCGCGGGTCGTTGCGCTCCAGTGGCTCGGCCGGTATTTCGACCCGCGCGAACCAGCGCAATTCGAGGTAGTGAGAACCGATGGCGCAGATAGATGACAGCCCGGCAGGCCCCGCGCAGAGCAGCGCGTGGGTCACGGCGTTCCCCAAAGCGACGATCGAGGCCTGGCGCAAGAGCGTCGACAAGGTGCTCGCGGGCGCCGACTTCGAGAAGAAGCTGGTTACGGCCACGCTCGAGGGCATCGCGGTGCAGCCGCTCTACACCGCGGCCGATTGGCCCCATGCGCAAGACCTCGCGGGCTTCGCCGGCGCAGCTCCGTACCGGCGCGGCACCCTGCCGATCGGGCGCAACGGTGAGCGTTGGGATCTGCGCGCGCGCTTCGATCATCCCGACCCGGCGGTGCTCGCGCGTGAGATCCAGGCCGAGTGCAAGCGCGGTCTCAAGTCGGTTTGGCTGTGTCTCGATCGACAAGCGCGCAATGGCCGCGCCCAAGCCGCGCCCGATCAGGATCGCGGTGTCGGCTGCGTGAGCGCGGCACAGCTCGCGACGCTGCTCGAGCATGTGCCGCTCGATCGCATGCCGGTCTCGATCGATGCAGGCGGCAACGCGCTCGCGCTGGCTGCGTGTCTGGCGCGAGTTGCGAGTCAGCGCGGCGTGGCGCTCGACCAGCTCGCAGGCTCGCTCGATGCCGATCCGCTCGGAGCGCTCGCGCTCGACGGGACGTTACCCTGCTCGATCGACTCTGCCGCGCAGCAGATGGGCGCGCTCGGCGTATGGGCCAGCGAGCGCGCGCCGAAGCTGCGCTCGGTGGTGGTCTCGGTCGTGCCGTATCACGACGCTGGCGCGCACGCCGCGCAGGAGCTCGGCTTTGCGCTCGCGACCGGCGTTGCGTACTTGCGCTTCCTCACCGCGGCCGGTCTCACGATCGGCGAGGCGAGCAAGCAAATCGCGTTTCGCATCCCGCTCGGATCCGACATCTTCATGGAGGTCGCCAAGCTGCGCGCGCTGCGGCAGTGCTGGGCGCAAGTCGTCGGCGCGTCGGGCGGAACGGCCGAAGATCAGCGCAGCGTGATCCACGCGACGACCTCGAGCCGCACCAAGTCTCAGCGCGACCCGTGGGTGAACATGCTGCGCGAGACGACCGAAGCGTTTGCCGCATCGGTAGGCGGCGCCGATGCGATTACGACCTCGGGCTTCGATCGCGCGCTCGGCTTCTCGGACGACTTCGCGCGCCGCATCGCGGGCAACGCGCAGGTGATCCTCGATGAAGAGGCGCACGTAGCCGAGGTCGCCGATCCGGCGGGCGGCAGCTACTACGTCGAGAAGCTCACCGACGCACTCGCCGAGCGCGGGTGGCAGTTGTTGCAAACGATCGAAGCTGAAGGCGGGATGGCACGAGCACTCACGCAAGGCCGCGTCGCTGCATGGATCGGCGAGACCGCCCAAGCGCGCGCGTCGGCGATCGCCAAGCGCAAGCAAGCGATCCTCGGCGTCTCCGAGTTCGCGCACGTCGCCGAAGACGAGGTCGTGCGCGCCGCGCCGGATTGGAAAGCGATCGAGCAAGCGCGCGGCGCCGCGCTCGCTGCGACGAGCCGTGACGAAGCGGTGGCCAAGCCGTTGGTGCAGGCGCGTGCCTCCTTGAGTGCGAGCCCGAGCACGCGAGCAGCGTCGCTCGCCTGCGTCGACGCCGCGATCGCGGTCGCTGCGCAAGGCGCGAGCCTCGGACAGCTCTCGTGCGCGCTCGCCGCCGGCGGCGAGC
>JAYUYY010000848.1:0-3458 GCA_043752225.1 Sandaracinaceae bacterium
CTCGACAGCTGGCGCATGTCTTCGGAAAAGCTCACGCGCTAGCTGTACTACGGAACGCCCCGCAGTCGGAAGCGTCGATGCACCCTCAGAAGCGTTCGAGCGACGCGGGCGTAAACATCGAGTCCGGCAGGTCGTCGCGGCGCTCCATCGCGTCGATCAAGAGCTCGGTCGCGTGGCCATTCGCGCTCTGCATGCGCGCGTCGACGACCACCGGCTTGCCTTCGAGCGTCTGCACCTTGCGCGCATACAGCGTCTTCACCAGCACGCCCTTGCGATCATAGAAGCGCGTGCGCAGCGCGACGAGATCACTCTTGCGCACCCACGTCATGGTCTTGCCGTACGTCGAGCCCGAGGCCTCTGCGATCGTCGTCTCGAGCACGTAGCTCGCGTCGCTGCCGATCGCTTCGTCGGGCAAGCGTTTGTGAGTCGCGTGCTTGGCTTCGACGCGCTGCATGTCCGCGTACGTGAAGTCGCTGCCCATGAAGCTGCCTTCGCGCTCACGCCCCACGACGCGTCGCGTGCGCTTGAGCCCCGAGAGATAGATGTATTGCTCCGACGCTTGGCCGCTCTGCTCGAGGCTCAGAAACGCCGTGCCCGCGAGCTCGGCCGGTGCTTGGAAGCGCACGAGCGTTTGGAGCAGACCATCTTTGCGTCGCGCGACCACCTCGAGCCCACGCTCTTGCTGCTTACCATCCGCAGCGAGCAGGACCATGCGCAGTCGCGTCTTTGCACCTTCCCATGCGAATGCATCTGCGCGCAGCGCGCGCTTCGCAATCTCATCGGCCGAAAGCTCCAGGGTCTTCGGCTGCGCACCGGCTTGCTGTGCGTGGGCGTGCTGCAAAACGCTCTGGTTTACGGCAAATGCGAACGAGAAACCGAGCGCGAGGCTAAGCACCTGTGTGCAACTGAGAGGAATGCAGCGCAGCTTCATTTCGTGGCCCGACGGTGCCGAAACGATGCGGATTCAGGAGCGCTCGCGCTATCCTGCCCAACAACGAGTTGACACCCTATCACGGCCATTGGTAGCAGATCGGTCGGGAACGGTGGCGAAGTGGAGCACACGTGATTGAACGCCCCAACGATTGGCCGAGTGAAGGGCCGATCGACCTCAAGACTCACGATAGACCGCACGCGTCCTCGACCCTCGAGTGGTGGTACCAGAACGGGCATGTGGTGGCCGACGGCCGCCGCTTCTCGTTCTTCGCTGCGTTCTTTAGGCAAGTCAAAGGTCGTGATCCCAAGACGCGCGAGCCGCTCTACGCGCACTCGCTGACGTGGTCGCTCTTCGATGTCGAAGGCGAGGTCAGCAACTTCGTCTCACGCGTCGATCGCGCCGCCCCCGAAGAGGGCTTGAAGCGCATCCGTCGCGGGCTCGGCGGTAAAGATCACAAGCTCAACCGCGCGCTCGCCGAGATCCTCGAGCATGACAATGTCCCGGCGCCCGACCGCATGTTCACCGAACGCGTGTTCGTGAATCCCGATCGGCTCGAGCTGCAGTTCGGCAACGCGCTCTTCCGTCGGCTCGACGACGGCCGCTACGCGCTGCAGCTCGACGATGCGCAGCGCGGCGTCGGCCTCGATCTCACGTTCACGCCGAAGAAGCCCGCGGTCATCCACGGCGACGACGGCGTCGTCCGCGGCTCCGACGATCAGTCGATGTTCTACTACTTCATCTCGCGCAACGCGGTTGAAGGCACGATCACGCACCGCGGCGTCGCGCACAAAGTCACCGAAGGCAGTGGTTGGTACGATCACGAGTTCGGTCTGCACGACGGCGGAGCGGGCGAAGAAGAAGTCGACGACGCAGCCGAAGCCAAGCTCGATCCCGAGACGCGCAAGGCTCGCCAGACCGCGCGCCGCGAGAAGCACGAGAAGCGCCAGGTAGCGTGGGACTGGTGCTCGCTCCAGCTCGACGACGGCACCGAGCTCTCCACGTACTGCGAGCTCTATCCCAACGTGCCCATATCGGCAGGTGAGTGGGTCGTGCACGTGCAGCGCGACGGCTCGCGCAAGCTCTACAAAGACGTGCGCTTCGAAGCGACCAAGATCTGGCGCAGCACGCAGACCTTCTTCGAGTACCCGGTGCAGTGGAAGCTCACCGTACCGAGCGCGGGCATCGACCTGCAGGTCGAGTCGGCGTTCGAAGATCAAGAATTCCTCACGCTGATCTCGAAGCCATCGTTCTACGAAGGCCGCGTGCATGCGAAGGGCACGATCGCCGGCCAACCGCGCACCGCGGTCGGCGTGCTCGAGCGCAGCGGCTATGCATCGTATGAAGATCTCGAAGGCTTCTTCGAAGAGGTCGGCAAGGTCGTGCGCAAGTCGGTCGAGCGCGTGATCCCGCTCAAGCCGGACTTCGCGCAAGCGCGAGGCCTCATCGCGAGCAAAGAGCGCGAGCAGTACATGCGCGGCGTCGACATCGATCAGTACGCGCGCACGCACCTGCATCCGATCCGCGAGATCGTCGATCGCGGCGGCAAGGGTTGGCGTTCATACGCGGCGATCACCTGCTGCGATGTCGTCGGCGGCGATTCGCGCAAGTTCATCGATTGGATCGCGCTGCCCGAGCTGATGCACGTCGGCTCATTGATCGTGGATGACGTCGAGGACAAGTCCGAAACGCGCCGCGGCGGCAAGACCGCGCACCTCATCTACGGCGACGGCCAGGCGATCAACTCGGGCACGGCCGCGTACTTCATCGGCATCCACTTGCTGAACAGCGATTGGGTCTCGGACTCGGATCAGATCCGCATCTACCAGCTCTACTTCGAAGCGTTGCGCTCGGGTCATGCGGGCCAAGCGCTCGATATCGACGGCTTCGATCACATGATGCCGGGCGTCGTCGAGAGCGGCGACTCAGCGCTGCTCGAAGAGCGCGTGCTCGCGGTGCATCGCCTCAAGACGGCGGCGCCTGCGGGTTGCTTGGCGCGCATCGGTGCGACCGGCGGTGGCGGCACTGCGGCGCAAATCGAAGGTCTCGGTCGGTTCTTCGAAGACCTCGGCCTCGCGTTCCAGATCATCGACGACGTGCTCAACCTGCGCGGCTTCAAGAACGACTTGAAGACGAAGGCTGAAGACTTGCAGCAAGGTAAAATCACGTTGCCGGTCGCGAAAGCGATGTCGCGCTTCTCACTCGCCGAGCGCCGCGCGTTCTGGGAGATCTTGCGCACCAAGCCGCAAGACGTCGCTGTCGTCGGCAAGCTCGTCGATCAGCTCGAAGCCGTCGGCGCGATCGAAGCCTGCGTCAAGCAATCCAAGGATCTCGTGGAGGAAGGCTGGGCCCGTCTCGAGCCCCTCGTCGAAGACTCACTCTCGAAGATGCTCCTGCGCGCCTTCGGCTGGTACGTCCTCGAACGCCACTATTAAGGCCGCTGGAAGATCGCCATCACGTCGCACTCCGGAGCGTAGAACGATCCGAAGAGCGCGTGAGCGAGCGTGACCGGTGAGTAGAGCTTCCA
>JAYUYY010000849.1:0-8710 GCA_043752225.1 Sandaracinaceae bacterium
AACGGCCTCGACGCATCGCGCGAGATCGAGCTCGCGCGGGGCGACAACGCGCTGCGCTTCACCTCGATCGTTCGTGTGCCCGGCGAAGTCATCTACCGCGCAACCATCGAGCCCAAGGGCGCTGACCGTTTTGCCGAGAACAACTCCGCGAGCGCCGCGGTCGTCGCAAAAGGTCGTCCCTCGGTGCTGCTGATCGATCGCGAGCCCGCGCAGGCGCGGCGCGCCGCGGATGCGTTGAGCGTCGCGGATTTCGAGGTCGACCTGCGCGATGCGCACGCCGCACCACGCTCGCTGGCAGAGCTCGCGCGCTACGACTTCGTGATCCTCTCGGATGTCCCGCGCGATCAGCTCGCCGACGAAACGCTCGACGCGCTCGAGCGCTACATGCGCGACCTTGGCGGCGGCTTCATGATGGTCGGCGGCGAGCAGAGCTTCGGCCTCGGTGGCTACGAAGGCAGTAAGCTCGAAGCGCTCTTGCCGGTGCGCATGCAGTCGGAGCGCCGCCGCGACGAGCACTCGCTTGCGCTGGCGCTCGTGATCGACTGCAGCGGCTCGATGTCGGGACCGAAGATCGAGCTCGCCAAAGAAGCCGCCCGCGCCACCGCCGAGGTGCTCGGCCCGAGCGATTCGCTCGGCGTGATCGGCTTCTCCGGCTCACCGGAGCGCCGCGTGCGCATGCAGAGCGCAGCCAACCGCCTGCGCATCACGCAAGACATCGCGCGGCTCTCAGCTCAAGGCGGCACCGCGATCTTTCCCGCGCTCGACATGGCGCTGACCGATCTGCTCAGCGTGCGCGCGCGCATCAAGCACGTGATCTTGCTGACCGACGGCCAAACCCAAGAGAGCGGCATCCCCGAGCTCACGCAATCGATGCGCGCTGAGGGCATCACGGTCACGTCCGTGGGCCTGGGCACTGACGTCAATCGCCCCTTGATGGAGCAGATCGCGAGCCTCGGAGGCGGTCGCGCGTACTTCACCGCCGATCCCGAGAACGTGCCGCGGATCTTCGTGCGTGAAACGTCGTCGGTGGTGCAGAGCAGCGTGATCGAAGAGCTCACCGCCGCGATCCCAGTCGAGCCCGCCGATTGCATGAAGGGCATCGACTTCGAAAGCGCACCGCTGCTGCGCGGCTACGTCGCGACCCAAGCGCGCACGCGTCCCGCGCAAGTGCTACTCGCGAGCGAGCAAGGCGATCCGCTGCTCGCGCGCATTCGCATCGGCCTCGGTTGGTCGCTCGCGTTCACTCCTGATCTCAAGCCGCGCTGGGCGAGCGAATGGCTGCGCTGGAGCGCGCTGCCCAAGCTGCTCGGGCAAGTCGTGCGCGAGCACATGCGTACCGAGCACGAAGGCGAGCTGCCGCTGCGCGCCACGCTCGAAGGCGACGAGGTTCGCGTCTCGGTCGACGCGATCGGTAAGGACGACCGCTTCCTGAACGGCCTCGAGTCGACGCTGACGCTGCAGGGCCCGCTCGCGCTGCCCTCGGCCGAGCGCACGACGCAGACCGTTCAGCTCGGCCAGCGCGCCCCTGGCTTCTACTCCGCTCGGATCCCGCTCGATCGCGTGGGCACGTTTGCCCTCACGGCTACCCATCGCCTCGAAGGCTCGATCATCGCGCGCAGCCGCGCACAGCTCTCGAACCCTTATCCCGCCGAGTACGCGGCGCCGCAGACCGCCGGTGTTGCGCCCAAGCTAGTCGCTGCGTCGGAGATCACGCACGGCGCAGCGCTCGGCGCACCCTCGGCTCTGTTCGACGACCGGGGCGAGCACCTGGAGCGCGCCTCGCCGCTGTGGCCCCGGCTCGTGCTCGCAGCCATCGCCCTGGCGTTGCTCGACCTCCTCGCCCGACGCCTCCGGTTTGGCTTGCAGACGAAGACGCGTGTTTAAGGTCCCCACGAGGCCATCGCGCCCTGTACTCTCTCCCTCCCCGTCTCACGCGTCGGCCTTGACTCGTGAGACCACACAGTTATCTTCCAGCGCCCTTTTTTCGAAGCGAGGCGGCTCCCGGTGTCGATGAAAAAGACCGAGCTCAAGCGTTTCAAGAAGATCCTCGAGGTCAAGCGTGCCGCGTTGGTTGCCAACGCACAGCACATGAACGTCGAGAATATGATGTTGGACACCAACGACCTGCCGGACGAGATGGATCTCGCGGCAAGTGAAGGACTCCAATCCTTTCAGTTTCGCCTTCGAGGGCGCGAAAAGACGTTCCTCGAAAAGATCGATAAGGCTCTCGCAAAGATCGAAGGCACGGACTTCGGCATCTGCGAAGAGTGCGGCGAAGAGATCAGCGTGAAGCGTCTCGAAGCGCGCCCTGAAACCACCCTTTGCATTCGCTGCAAAGAAGATCAGGAACGCCAAGAGAAGGACTACGCCTGAGCTCGCGCTGACGAGTGCGCCACCCTCTCCTCCGTGGTTCGCATCGCTTCAACCGACCCAGACGTCGCGTGAGCGAAGCGAGCCTCGTGAGAGGGAGGGTGAGGGTACCGGCGGGCTTGGCCCGACGGGGGGAGAACGGCGACGTTCTCCCCAATAGTTATGGCGCGAACGTGACTGTAACGTCGACGCGTTGACCGGCGGGCGCCCCTTCGAACTTGAGCCGGCCGAGTGCGTTCTCCACGCAAATGGGAGCGCGCTCGTGAGCAACCGTGCTTGCACCGGCCTTGGCGCTGGCTTCGCCGCCGCGGGCAAGGCGCAGCGTGGCCTCGACGCTGCCGCCGGGTGACAGGTCGCCTTTGCGCGCGCGACGCCGGCAGTCGAGGAAGCCTGCGAACCGATCCCTCAGGCCTCGGGCCACTGCCTCGGCCGCCTCTTTGTTCTTCGAGCGGATGCCGAAGGAGACTTCGCGGTCGGTCGTAATCCACTGCGCCGAGTAGCTGCCATCGGGTTGGGCGATCGCATCGACCTTGCCGGCGGTCGCTTGGTGCTCCTGCATTGCGGCTTCGCCCTTTGCTCGCGAGTTGCTGAGCTCAAGCGTTGCGATCGCCGCGGCGGGCCTCGGCAGCTTCGAGAGGGGCGCTTTTTCGAGCACCTTGCGCACACACGCCCCCAGCTCAGGCTCAGGTCCATCGACCTCTTTGAGCTCGAGCTTGACGGGCCCTTTGGGCGCATCGAGCGTGATCCGTACTGCGAGCGCCCCGACCGTAGTGGGGCGTTTGGCGATCACCTCGCGGTAGCAGGCCCGCAGGTTCGGCATTTGATCGGCGATCGCGTCGGTGAGTTGCTCAAGGTTGGCGGTGCTCGTCCCGCCCGTGCCCTTGATCGCCATTTTGACGTCGGAGCGGACGTTGATCGAGGCTTCGCCCTGCCCCATGCCGCTCTCCTCGAGCTTGCCCGCGCCTTGCGCATGCGCGGTGACGGACCCCAGCGCGAGGAAAGTAAGGACACACAGAAAGCCAAACGAACGCGGGAGAAGAGCCTCGAGCCTCATGCTTGCACCTGCCGATTATCGGGATTTTCGGGTGGAACGATGCTCTCTTTGAATCGGTCCTGAGGGAGCACCAAGGTGAAGACCGTCTCTCCCGGCCGGCTCTTCAGCTCGATTTCACCGCCATGGTCGTCTGCCACCTTGCGCACGATCGCGAGGCCCAGGCCTGTGCCGTCCGGCTTGCCGTGGGAAGTGAACGAGTCGAACACCCGGTGCCGAATCGCTTCTGGGACGCCCGGACCGTCGTCGGCGCAGCGGATCACGAGCTCGCCGTGTGCACCGCGCTCGACGCTGAGCACGATGTGCCCGCCCTTCCTCCCGATCGCTTGCGCCGCGTTGCGCACCAAGTTGTGAACCGCGCGGCGGATCTTATGCTGGTCGAACCACGCAACGCCGCGATCGAACAGCTGCAACTCCAGCTCCACGTCGCGACCTTCGAGCTCGAGCTGGAGATGCTCTGCGAGCTCGGCGAAAAACGGCTTCAAGTAGACCTTGCTGACGAGCAGCGTGGTCGCGCCGCGCGCGAAGGCGAGGATCTCGCCGGTCATCGCGTTAACCGCTTCGACCTGCCGCCCAATCGCCTCGCCGTACGCCGCGCGCTGCGCGCCATCGCCTTCGTCTTCGATCATCTTGGCGTAGCCCTTGATGACCGTCATCGGCCCGCGCAGATCGTGCACGACGCCCGACAAAAGCTGTCCGATCGTCGACAGGCGATCCTGCTGCTCGCGCTTCTCACGGCCTTGTGCGAGCGCGATCGCAGTCGAGACATGCCCTGCGATCAGCATCGCGAGGCGCAAATCATCGTCGGTAAAGCTGCCGCGTCCGTGCGACTTGTTGAGCAGCTCGAGCGCTCCGCGCGGCCCTCCCATGTTGAGCGGCACGCACAGCAATGAGCGCGGGTGGTAGCCGACCTCTTTTGCGATCGAAGACGAGTGCCGCGGATCGCTGTCGACGTCGTTGACGATCTGTGGCTGACCGTTCGCGGCAACCCAGCCGCAAATGCCTTGGTTCGCAGCGATAGTGAGCCTTCGAACCGCTTCGGGATCGCCGCCGACCGCGCAGCGAAAGCGCAGATCACCGGTCTGCTCGTCGGCGAGCAGGATCGAACCGGCTTCGGCATCGATCGCGTGCATCGCGCGGGCGAGCACGCCTTCGAGCACGTCGTCGAGACGCGTCGCAGTGGCCGAGACCTGTGCGATCTCGAACAGCACGTCGAGCTCGCGAACCTTGTGCTCGAGCTGCTCTTTAGTCTCGAGCAGCTCCATGTTCTTGCCGACCACCGAAAGGAACAGCTTGCTGTTCTCGAGCGAGACCGCGACCTGCGAAGCGAGCGCGCCGAGCATGCCTTCGTCGTCGAGCGTGTAATAACCCGTGCGCTTGTTGAGCACCTGCAGCACGCCGATCGTGCTCACGTGGTGGTTCTTGATCGGCACGCACAAGGCCGAGGCGGTGCGGTAGCCGGTGCGGCGATCCCACTCGGCGTCGAAACGCACGTCTTGGTACGCGTCCTTCACGTTCAGCGGGCGGCCGTTCTTCGCCACCCAACCCGCAAGACCTTGGCCGAGCCGCAGCCGGATCTCTTGCGAGCGGCCGCTCTGGCCGTAGCGCGCCCAGAGCTGCGAGCTCTCTTCATCGACCACGTAGAGGATCGCTTGGTCCGCATCCATGATGCGGGCGATGCGCGCGAGCAAGAGGCTCATCAGCTCTTCGAGATCGAGCGTGCTGCCGAGCGCTTGCGCGATCTCTTGCATCGCTCGCAGCTTGCCGCGCTCGCGATCGAGCTGCGAGCGCAGCTCCGCGACGCTTTGCACGGCTTCTTCCTCTGCGGACAGCTCCACGCGGCGAGCATCCCACAGGGGTCCGTGGCTTTCCACGGCCCTCCGCGAGGCACTTGTGCGCCCAATCGCGCTCGCAAAAAAACCGCGCCCGCCGCAAATCGGCTAGGCGTGGTTTCCGCGAAGCGCTCAGCTCAAAAGCCTGGGCGCAGCTCGGCAAGGTCGCCGAGAAAAATGTCCGTGTCGGAGCGCGTGACGATTGCGATCGTCGTCTTCTTACGCACTTTGACGACGCGCAGCTCGGCGACGACTTCCTTCGGCAGCACGGACTCGTCGTACTCCGGCACCGGTACGATGTTGCCGAGCTCTTCGGGATCGGCTTCCAAGCTGCGCATCCATTCGTCGCCGCGACGCACGACGAAGAAGCGGTTGCCCGGCTGGATGCCGTGGCCTTCACCGACATCCAAGAACACGACGTTGTCGTACGACAGCAAGCTGCGCGGACGAACCGCTGCGATCACGCGGGCTGCCACGGTCGCCGTATTGCGCTTGGGCGCAACCAGATCGAAGCGCCGCTCGATCTGCGCGACGTAAAAGCCGCGCTCGATCGGATCGAGTGATTCGGTGAGCACGCCGCGCGCAACGTGCTTCTCGCGATCGTAGCTGCGGATGACGACCGTGCCGTGGATACGCACCAACTGACCGCTCTCGTTCGGATCGCGCTCCCAGTCATGGATACCGCGAAACACCGCGTACTGCTGACCGGCGCGGACGTCCTGATCGCCCTTGAACTTGACGTAAACCTGATCGCTGAGCGAGAGAAACATTTGCTCTTCGTTGCCGCCAATGATCTGACCGCTCGTCTTGAGCGCGTCGCGATCGAGATAGCCTTCGTCGCGCAAGAACACCGAGCCTGGAACGCGCAGCTCGCGCGGCACGACGACGCTCGGCGCGGCTTCGGTTCCCGCTATCGCGCCCGAGGTCGCTCCGCCTTCGATGAAGCCACCGCCCGTAGCGACCTTCGCGATCGCTTGATCGCCTTCGAGCCTTCCTGTGCTGAGGCGGACTTGGTCGAGCGGATAGATCCAGTGCGGATTGGTGATCTCGGGATTGAACGACCACAGCTCCGGCCAGTGCCACGGATCGCCGTAGTACTTGTCCGAGATATCCCAGAGCGTGTCTCCGTCCTGCACGACGTGCACTTGGCGGCCGCCGGAAGCGGTGGCCGCATTGCTGCTCGCTCCGATGCGATAGCCACGGCCTTGCGCCTTGGCTTCGGCCATCGTTTTGGGACCTTCGGGCTCCGGCTCGGGCTCGGCCGCACCGCCGTTGTCTTCCCAACCGAAGTACTCGGTGTACGCATCGCCAGCCTCCTGGGCGACGCCCTCGCGAGGGAGCAATGGCAGCGCGCCGAGCAGCGCGACGAGGATGGCAATGACCTCAGCTTTTCTCATGACGAACCTTCCCGCGGGGCACTCTGCGCGGCATCGCTAGTGGGATGCTCTTTGCGAACCTGATCGAAGTAACGTTGAGCCAGCGCATCTTGGCCAAGACGCTTGTTGCAAAGCCCAGCCTTGAGCAGCGCGTCAGGAACTTTGGTGCTGCTCGGAAAGCGCGCGATCAGCGCTTCGAACGCGACGAGCGCGTCGCGATAACGCCGCGCCGCGTAGTGCGCTTCGCCCTTCCAATACGTCGCTTGCGCGGCGAGCGGATGATCCGCAGGTACCTCGCGCGAGAGCGCGGCGAGCTGAGCGAGCGCGTCGTCGAAGCGGCGCGCCTGCAGCAACGCGAGCGCGTCGCGATAGCGCGCGCGCGGATCGGTCGCGGCGCCTTGCAGCTCGAGCTTGGCGCGTTCCTCCGGCAACGGCACGACCTCGAGCGAGGTCGGCACGCCGCGCGGCGCGACAGGCAGCGTCCAATCCTGCTGGGCTTGCCCCGCGACCGGCCGGGCGAGCTGGCGCGGCGCAGGCTCTTCGTGCAGGCGCACGACGGCGACCGACTCGCGGGCGGGCAATGACGGCGAGTCCTCGATGCTGCGAGCGTTGGCGCCGATCCGGACGGTCTCGGTCGGCTTGGTCGTAGGCCGTTGAGCGCTCCGCGCCTCTTGCTCGAGCAGCGCGATGCGCGCTTCAAGCTCGAGGATGCGCCGCTCTTGGGCTTCGGCGGCGTCGGAAAGCCGCAGCAACTCGGCCGAGGGCTTGCCCGCAAGCGTCGTGCCCCCCGGCACAGTCGCCGTGGAAGAGCAGGCACCGGTCAGCACGATCACCGCGATTTGGCCGCACATCGAACGCACGCCCCGCGTCGGCGAGGAGGCATCGCGCTCATACGTTCTGGAAGGTCTACCCTGCACGGCGTATCGATCGTACGGAGGCAGCTCTCCCCGGGTCAAAAAAGAGCCACACGCGACGGGCCCTACGCGGTCGCTCACCCTGTCCCCGCCAATGAACGCCCCGCCAGAAACTGCAGTCACTCGCCGCGTCCGCGTCGCCGATCCCGACCTGGTCTGGCTGCGCTCGGTGCTCGAAGCGTACGACGGGCTGGTGCAGTGGTCCGGCGACGGCTCGGGCGTTCTCAGCTTGAGCGTCTCGAGCGGGCAAGCGCGCGAGCTCGATGCGCTGCTCGAGGATCTCGCGCGCGAGATCTCGCTCCACGTGCTGCGCTGAAGCGTTAGTGATGCGTGCGGCGACGCTTCTCGCTCTTGACGCTGAACACGCGCTGCGGCAGCGACTTGCCCTTGAGCGACGCAGGCGGGAGCTCTTCGATCTCGAAGTAGTCCTTCACCTGGTCGTACGTGCTGCGGCTGATGATGACCTGACCGGCTTGCGCCGCCGAGCACAGCCGAGAGGCCGTATTCACGACGTCGCCGATCACCGTGTACTCGAGCGACTTGCTGCTACCGAGATAGCCCGCGATGACTTCGCCGGTGTTGATGCCGATGCCGATCTTGATCGGGTCTTCACCCTCGGCGACGCGCATCAAGTTCCACTCTTCGAGCGCGTTGAGCTGATCGACCGCGACCTTGACCGCGCGATACGCGTCGTCGTCGTGGTGCACCGGCGCGCCGAACAGCGCCATGATCTCGTCGCCGACGAACTTATCGAGCGTGCCTTCCCACTTGAAGATGTGCTCGACCATCAGCTCGAAGTACTCGTTGAGCATGTCGACGATTTGCTGCGCGGTGCGCTTCTCGCTCATCGCGGTGAAGCCGCGGATGTCGCTGAAGAACACGGTGGTCTCGCGGGTCTGGCCGCCCTTTTGGACCTCGACCTCGCCGCTCACGACGAGCTCAGCAATGGCCGGTGACAGCAGGCGCTGGAAGCGCTGACGGGTGAGCGCTTCCTTCTCGATCTTCGCCGCGTACAAGCTGTTCTGGATCGCGAGCGCCGCTTGATTCGCGAGCGCGTGTGTGAGCTGCAAGTCCTTCTCGGTGAACGCGTTCGCCGCGACCTGCGAGTCGAGCACCATCACGCCGAGCAAGGTGTCAGCGTGCACCAACGGCACAGCCATGCTCGAG
>JAYUYY010000850.1:0-3450 GCA_043752225.1 Sandaracinaceae bacterium
GGCGCTCGACCGCGCGCCACCGGTACGTGAGCGCGCGCGCGAGCCGAACGTGTGGATGGATGCGATCGCGCCCGTGCCACAACCTGAGCCGCCGGTGACACCGCCGCCGCCGGCGCCCGAACAAACCAACCGCGCGGTGACGCCGTTCAAGCGCAGCGCGCACAAGGTTGCCAGCTCGGCCGAGCCGCACGAGCCCAATGCCGGCAGCGGCGGCCAACAGGTCGGGCCGCTGTCGGATGACGGCACGCTTGCGATCGGCGGGGATAGCACCGGCAGCGGGCAAGGAAACGGCGACGGTAGCGGCGACGAGCAATCCACGGGCGAGGCCGCGGTCGAGCCGGCGGTTGCGGAAGCGGAGCGCAAAGCTGGCGCAGCGCAGCTGTCGATCTGGTTGGCTCCCGAATCGCTGACGCGCATGGCGCGGGTGCGCCCCACGCTGGCGCTCTTGATGTCGGTGCCCGGTTATCGCGACGCGCTGCGCGGCTCCGGCATCGATCCGTTCGGAGACCTGCAGCGCTTGCGCATCCAACTGAGCGGCCTTGCACCCGAGCAGCTCGTCATCGCTGGCGTGCACGTGCGCGGCGAGCAAGCGCTGCTCGACAGCGCTGCGCAGACCGCTGCGATCCGCAACCGCGAGCTGATTTGGCGCGGCGACTCAGACCTGCGCGCGACCTCGTGGATCGACGGCAGCGGTGTGGATCGCGGCCTCGCCGTGCAGGAAGACGCGTTCGTGATCGGCGCACGGGCTGCGCTGCCGGCGATGCTCAGCGCTAAGAGCGCGCAGGTCGCGGGCATCTCGCGGATGCGCGAGCGTGTCGTGTTGCTGCTGACGGTCGAAGACGCCGCCCGCTATTTTCCGCGCATGCGGGACTGTGCGCTGCAAGGCGTGCGTCTTTCGGTCGCACAGACCCGCGACGGCTACCGCTTGGCCCTAAACGCGCAGTACAAAGCCGCTTCGTTTGCGAGCCAAGCCCAGAGCTGTCTGCAAGCGCTCGATACCGATGGAGCGGCGATCACGCATCTCACCGACTGGCTCGCGCGGGCAGAGAGCGCAGCCGGCAGCTACAGCACGAGCTTGCAAGCCGAGGTCACCAGCAGCGATGTCCAACACATGCTCGACGAGCTCGCCTGGGTGCTGCGTGGCGCCTGAACGTTGCGTCGCGCTGCAGCTTATCTCCGCGCTGCTCGCAAGCTGCGCGCTAGCCGGTTGTGCATCCAAGCCGCCCGCGGTGCTGTACGCGACCGCTGCGAGCACTCAGAAAGAGACTGCTGCGCAACCGCCGCCTGCATCGCGCGACCAGCTGCTCGCGCGCTACCGCAAAGGCGAGCGCAACTTTGACGGCATGCAGCTCGCTCGCGCGGATTTGAGCGGCTCGACGCTGTCGTCCGCGAGCTTCCGCGGCGCCGATCTGCAAGGCGCCGATCTGCAGGGCACCAAGCTCGAAGCCAGCGATCTCTCGGCTGCCAATCTGCAAAGCGCCAAGCTCGCGTTTGCAAACTTGGCGCAAGCGACGTTGCAAGGAGCGCACCTCGAGAGAGCCTCGCTCGAGGATGCGGTCTTGTGGGCCAGCGATCTCACGTCCGCCACGCTGGATGGCGCGCGGCTCGATCGCGCCAACCTCCAGCACGCAGACCTCTCGGGCGCTCGCTTGCGCGGCGCGTCGCTGCGCACGGTGGCGCTAGACACCGCCGTGCTGCGCAACGCCGACCTCACGGACGCAGATCTGACGGCCGCAACCTTTCCCGATGCCGACTTGGAGGGAGCACTGCTGCGCGGTGCCAAGCTGATCGACGCGGACTTCGGGCGCGCGCGGATGCGCGGGGCGGACTTGAGCGGGGCGCTGCTGTGTCGAACCACGTTCGCGAACGCAGCGCTGGACGAGATCGACCTAAAGGGCGCGCGCTATAGCAAGGGGACGGCGTTTCCGGCCGGCTTCGATCCGCAGGCGCACGGCGCGATCGAAGACGCGTGCTGCGCGCAGGCCGACGTCGAGAAAGCCTGCGCGGCCGATTAGCTTCGTCGGCGGCCACTCTGTGAGCAGCGCGCGTTGGCGCGATCCCCTATGCTGCGCGCCGTGAAGGACCTGGATCTCAACGCCCGCGTCGACCTCGCGATCGAGCTGCTCGAGTCGATCCGTGAAGGCCGCGGACAGCTCGCGGACATCGATGAAGAGCGGCGCGTGCGCCTCTTGCAAGCGGCAGGGCACGTCGCGCGCCCCGATCCGTGGGCCAAGCGCGAGCTGCTGCGCGCCGCGCGCCGCAAGCGCAAAGCCGAGCACCGCGCGGCGGATGAGCAGGTGCTCTCGCAGACCGGCATCCGCGAGAAGCGCCGCGAGGCCGTGTTCACGACGCCGGCCTTGCCCGCAACCGCACCGGTGCGCGCGGGTGCAGACATCGACGCCGCGCTCGCTCAGCCACACCTCGTGCAACCGGAGCTCGCGCCGATCGAGATCGCGACAAGCGCTTCCGCGGAAGCGCCCATTCGCAGCGTGCGCGATGAGCGCGCCTGCTACGTGTGCAAGCAGCGCTACCGCGAGCTGCATTTCTTCTACGACTCGATGTGCAGCAGCTGCGGCGATCTCAACTTTGCCAAGCGCACGCAGAGTGCGGATCTCTCGGGTCGCGTCGCGCTCGTCACCGGCTCGCGCGTGAAGATCGGCTATCAGGCCGCGATCATGCTGCTGCGCGCCGGCGCACACGTGATCGTGACAACGCGCTTCCCGCGCGATGCCGCGGCTCGCTACGCGCGCGAGCAGGACTTCAGCGACTGGGGCGATCGGCTGCAGGTGCACGGGCTCGACCTGCGCCACACGCCGAGCGTCGAGGCGTTCACGCGCCACCTCAACGGCACGCTCTCTCGGCTCGACTTCATCTTGAACAACGCGTGCCAAACGGTGCGCAGGCCCGCCGGCTTCTACACGCACTTGATGGAAGGCGAGCGCGAGTCGACGGCGCAGCTTACGGAGCGAGCGCAGCAGTTGCTCGCGTCGTACGAGAGCATGCGCAGCGCGGCGCGCTCGCTGAGGTTGAGCGCACAAAATAGCGCGACCGCGTCGGGAGTCGTGAGCGCGCATCAGCACGCGCTCGCCAACGCCGTCGGCTTGCAAGATCCCGCCGCGCTCTCGCAGCTCGCGTTGCTCGATGAAGACCTCGAGCAGAGCGCGCACATCTTTCCCGCCGGCGAGCTCGATGCCGACTTGCAGCAGATCGATCTGCGCAAGCAGAACAGCTGGCGGCTCGCGCTCGCGGATGTGCCCGCGGTCGAGCTGCTCGAGGTGCAGCTCGTCAACGCCGTGGCGCCGTTCATTCTCAACGCGCGGCTCAAGCCGCTGATGCTCAAGCAGAGCTCGTTCGACAAGCACATCGTGAACGTGTCGGCGATGGAGGGGCAGTTCTACCGCAGCTTCAAGACCGACAAGCACCCGCACACCAACATGGCCAAGGCCGCGC
>JAYUYY010000851.1:0-3448 GCA_043752225.1 Sandaracinaceae bacterium
ACGGCCGTAGATCCGGCGAAGGATAGCCAACTCGTCCGGTTTTTTGACCGTGATCTGCGGCTCCTGTACCCCGGAAAACAAGCCGCTTTTAGTCCGATCTAGCTAACTCTGGTGAGTGTTAGCCATGCGGATTAGAGCGCGCCCGAAGGAGCCAGCATGAAGGACAAGCGCGTCGGGATCTTGATGGGTGGGATGAGCGCGGAGCACGAGGTCTCGCTCGCCAGCGGCGAAGCCATCTACGCCGCGCTGACCGGCCGCGGCTACGACGCGACGCGCGTCTTTGTCGATCGCGACGTGGATCAAGTCCTGCGGCAAGAGCAGATCGACGTGGCCTTCGTGGCGTTGCATGGCGCGTACGGCGAAGACGGTTGCGTGCAGGGACTGCTCGAGCTGATGGGCATTCCGTACACCGGACCGGGCGTCTGCGAGAGCGCGCTCGCGATGGACAAGCTCAAGTCCAAGGAGCTGTTCCGGCTGCACAACGTGCCGACGCCGCCGTACTACGTGCTCGACGCAGACGAGATCGACGACGTCGCGAGCCTGCACGGCTCGTTTGGCTTTCCGGCGTTCGTGAAGCCGCGCCGCCAAGGCTCGAGCATCGGCGCCGGCCGCGCGAACGATATCGACGAGCTCAAGGCGCGCTGCGAGGATGCGCTGCGCTTCGATGACTCGGTGTTGATCGAGCGCTTCGTCGATGGCCACGAAGTCGCGATCGGCGTGCTCGATGGTCGCGCGCTCGGCGCGGTCGAGATCGTGTCGAAGCGCGAGTTCTACGACTACAAAGCCAAGTACCAGCCCGGGCACTCCGAGTATCACTGCCCGCCGCGGCTGCCCGCGACGCGGCTTGAGAACGTGATGCGCATCGCCGAACGCGCGGTGCACGCGCTCGGTGCGACTGGCGCGGTGCGCGTCGACATGTTGGTGACCGACGGCGCGAACGAGTACGCGCTCGAGGTGAACACGTTGCCGGGCATGACGCCGACCTCGCTCTTGCCCAAGATCGCCGCGTACGCGGGCTACGAGTTCCCGGACTTGTGCGAGCAGATCTTGAGCGGCGCATCGCTCAAAGTCGGGCGTACCGGCGATCGCTCGAGCCCGAGCATCAGCCCGCGCGGCTACTTGACCAGCACGAGCAGCCAAGCCTCGGCATCGGCGTCTTCGCTCGCCACTCTGAGCTCGGAAGCTCCCGCGGGCGCACCGGCTGGCGCACAAAAGAGCGCCGGCTCGCTGTAGCGCGCGGGCTCACCGATGCGCTTGCTGCCTGAGACGAGCTCGGCGTACGCGCCGCGCTCGCTCGAGATCACGTACGCGCGCACGCATTGACCGGCTGCGGCCGGCAAGCTCAACGAGTACGGCTCCGCACGCTTGAGCGAGACCGCGACCGGTCCCCCCGCGAAGCTCGGATGGCGGTGATAGCCCGCTTCATCGGCGAGCTGCTCTGCTTGCTGCAAGCGCGCGCGCAGTGAGTCCGCCGCCTCGGGCGGAGGCACGGCCGCGAGCGGCGCCTCGTGCCAAGACAGCGCGAACCGTCCGCTGCCCGCGAGCGCATAGAGCTGCAGCTGCAGCGGCAACGCTTCGCTCGTGCACACGTGCAGGTAGGTCGTCTGCGCGTCGCCTTGCGCGGCCGCGAGCGTGTGGCCGGTGGCATCGAGCGCGCGCAACGCGAGCAAGCGAACGCCCTGCCCGCCTGCCGCGACGATCCGCGCGCAACGCTTGGCCGGCAGGGTCGCCGACTCGGCGACGGCTTCGCCAGGCATCAAGCGTCCGATGCGCAGCGTTCGCCCGCTGCGATAGCCGTCACGTGCAGCGCGGGCATCGATCTCGGCCACCGCTTGCTCGAGCGGTACGAGCGAAGCGCGGGCCAGCGGCCGCTCTCCCAGCCACAGCCCGTGCGCACCGCCGACCACGCTCGCCGGCGCGTGGAACAAGAGCAGCATCGCGGAGCCTTGGCCGGTGACGCTCTGCAGCTCGGCGGCGTATTGGCCCGGACGCTCGGCGCAGAACTGCGCGCTCGCGTCGCCACCCGGCGATCCGTCGCGCGCGACCTCGCCGCCTTCATCGTCGAGCACTCGCAGGTTCAAGTCGTCGAGGCCTGCGAACGCGAAGCTGCCAGCCGTGTAGCACTGGCCGGCTTCGACCAAGAGCGGCACGCGCATGCGCTGAGCTGCGGCGAGCGGTACCTCGAGTGGATTTTGCAGCGCTGAGAAACCGCGCCGCACGAGCCCTTCGCGAAAGCTCGCAAGCCGGCTCTTGGTGTCGATGTCTTGCGCGTCGAGTCGCGCAGGCGTCGGGCGAGCACCCAGCAAGCCCGCGGCTTGCTCGAGCGTCTCGCTCGGACCGACGAACGGCACGACCAAGAACGAGCCCGCTCCTTCGTAGACGTTCAGCGCGTAATAGAGCGCGCGCGGCTTGTCCTCGCTGCAGAGCTGAATCGTCGGGTGCGCGTCGGGCTGCGAATCGGCGGCGATCAAATCGCCTTCCGGCCCGTACACCGCCGCGTCCATGTCTTGCACGCCTTGGGTCGCGAGCGCGACCAACGTCATGCACGTGTGTGCCGCGAGATCGAAGCGGTGCGTCGAGCGGCCGCCGGTCGTCATGAAGCCAGCGAACGCATCACGCGTGGGCTGCACCGCTGCGCGCTCGAGCTGTTGCGCGATCGTGCGCATCGCGATTCCGAGCGGCTCTTCCGAGACCTTCCATGTCGCGGCTTGTCCTCCGAGCGTGGTGCGCGAGGTCGCGCTCGGCTCGGCGTGCGCGCACGCGACGAGCAAGAGCGCTGCGCTCCAAGACCGTGCCGCGCTCCAACACCAGCGCGGTGTGCCCGCTTGCAGGGCTCGTAGACGACTCACGTAACTGCTGCTCACTGCCCTCATGGTAGCGCGGCCTCGGCCGATGAGCTTCTGCCGAGCACGAGGAGAAATCGCGACGGTCGCCGCAAATCGATCGGCCGCACAACGGCGCGCACGGTTTCATCGCGCTCCGGGCAGTCGAAGACGAGCGGATACGCGTTTCCTCCGAGGTCGGCGGCTCGCAACGCCCCGCGTTCGTCGATTAAGCTGAGATCGAGATCACCGCCCAGCGCATCCGCAGTCGCGATCACGCCGATCGCGTAACAGCTACCGGCGCGCAGGCGCAGCGGGACTTCATGCGTCGTGCCTGGTCTCACGATCCCCCACACCAGCGGCTCAGGTGATAGTCCGCGTTCCGACAACACCGCAGCCATCTCGATGAATGGAATGCGCGTGGCGGGATCGATGCCGCTCGGCAGCGTCTTGGGCTGCGCGAGGCTGAATGCCTGGATCGCGTAACCGCCGGCGCCTCGGTACATGCGCACGTCGAGCAGGAATACGCCGGTCTGCGCCGCGCAGACTTTTGCGATCGCGTTGCGCCGGCGCGTGACGTCGGAAGCGACTAAAACAGGCTGGTCATTTAAGGCTAGTAAGCGCAA
>JAYUYY010000852.1:0-3444 GCA_043752225.1 Sandaracinaceae bacterium
ATGCAGCGGAGCTCCGCGTGGGCATCGGCGTGCTCGTGCGCGGCGGTCGCGCCGATCGGCTGGCGGCCACGGACCCGGATGCCGCGTTGCGCAAGAACACCCACGAGCGGTTGCGCGCCGCATTGCGCGAAGGCGCGCAGCTCGCGCAACCGGAGCTGACCGGCGAGCGCGACGAAACCCACGCTGACATCAAGCTCGCGAACGGTGCGCGGATCGCGGTGCGCTCGACGCTCGTCGAGGGTGTCGAGCCCGCGCCCGAGATGGGTGTCGCGCTCTCGATCGCATTTGCAGCCGGCGCGACGACCGACGCGCCCACGCAACACGGACGCGCAGCGCTGCTCGCCACGCTGATGGCGACCGCGTGTGCGGGGCGAACGCCCGATGCGCTCTCCGCCGAGCTCGCCGCGATCGGCGCGCGGCTCGAGCCGCACGTGAGCGCCAGCGGCTTTGGGATCACGCTTCAAGCGCCGACACGCTCGGCGCGAGCGGCGATCGCGCTGGCGGTCGAGTGCGCCCTTTCGCCTTCACTCGATCGCGGGCACGTCACGCTCGCGCGGCTGCGTTTGCGCGAGCGTCTTGGAAGCATTGCCGACGTCGCGCCGGATCCTGCTGCGGGCAATGCTGCACCGCCGCACGCGCTCGCGGGTCGCGCGGAGGTCGCGCGCGCGCTTTCGATGCACACCTCGATCGGCGTCGACGCGCTCGGCGCGCTGGCTCCGTGGGGCAGCGCCGACACGTTGCCGAGCATCGATGAGCGCGCCCTCATGGAGCTGATCGACTCCGCGCTGCGCGGTCCGAGCACCTCGGTCGGCATCGCAGGTGCCGTGAACGCCGAGCACGCCGCGGTCTGGAGCGCGCGACGGCTTGCGGCGCTCTCCAACGAGCCCGCGCAACCGCTCAAGCTGCGCGCGGCTCCAGCACCGCCGCCGAATACGCTCGCGACCAAACGCGATCGCAAAGGCTTGCTGCGCAACAAGCCGGCGCCGCTGGCTTCGCACCCCGTGCCGGTACCGGCGCTGCCCCCGCAGGCGGTCGAAGCACTCGCCATTTGGCAGCTGCCGATCGCTCGGTCGCGCGACGCCGCGCAGCCCGAGCACCTCGCGCAGATCGATGCGGCCCGCGCATTCGCTGCGGGTGCCGCGCTCTGGCTCGAAGCGAGCGGCCTGCAAGTCGCGTGGCTCGGCGGAGACTGCACGACGGACTTGGCCTGGGCGGCCGTGGTCGTGCGGGCGGCGCCGGCCGAGCTTTCCAAGCTCAGCGTGACGCTCGCGATCGCGATGAACGCGCTGAGTATCGGCGACCTCGCCCGCGCAGCCGAGCATGCGTTCGGCAAGCGTGCCGGTCCGAGCCTCAGCGCGCGCGCCCAAGCGCTGGCCGAGCGGGCTGCGACCGCAGCGCCCCCCTCCCCCTCCTCCGCTGCGCCGCGTCCTTTCCAAACCGCGCAACTGCTCATCGAACGCTTTCGCGCGGCCGCGCCGCTGCTCGTACCGACCCGCTGAGCCGCTGCGAGCGCGGTGCCTTTCGAAGCCCTGAAATCACGGTGTTACAGAGCCGTGCGACGGAGTCGGCAACAACCCAGAGCAGGGTCTTCGCGCGCGCTCTTGGCCTTGACAGCCGGGGCCCAGACACCTACACCGCGGGACGCTCGGCGCGAGCATGTGCCGCGCACGAGCTGCTCAGTAGTCCATAGCCGCGTACCCAGATAGCCGCACCACTGCGCCGCATCAGCACGGCGAAGTTACGCGGCCCAGAGATGGAGGCCCCGTGAAGATCCTCGTTCCCGTGAAGCGGGTGTGTGACCCCGACAACGCCAACAAGGTGAAGGTGTCTGCGGACGGCACGGCCGTCACCTCAGACGGCCTCGAGTGGAAGCCGAACCCGTTCGACGAGTACGCGGTCGAAGCGGCGCTCCGGCTCAATGAGAACGCGCCGAAGAACGAGAAGCTCGGCGAGACGATAGTCGTGTCGTTCGGTCCGACCGACGTTCAGCAGACGATGCGCCAGACGCTCGCGATGGGCGCCGACCGCGGCATCCTCGTGCAAGCCGAAGACAAGCAGCTCGACTCGCTCGTCGTAGCGCGCGCGCTCAAGGCGCTCGTCGACAAGGAAAAGCCCGAGCTCGTGCTGATGGGCAAGCAGACCGTCGACGGCGACAGCAACGCGGTCGGTCAGATGCTCGCTGAGATGCTCGGCTGGCCGATGGCGACGTTCGCGATGGGCATGGCGACTACCGATGGCGGCAAGACGCTCACCGTCGAGCGCGAGGTCGACACCGGCGTGCTCACGCTCAAGATCAAAACGCCCGCAGTGGTCACCGTCGACTTGCGCATCGTGGCGTCGACGTCGATCAAGAACGGCGCGACGCCCGAGAGCCACAAGTACAACGAAGGCGCTCGCTACGCTTCGCTCAAGGGCATCATGCAGGCGAAGAAGAAGCCGATCGATCAGGTCGCGCTCGACGCCGTCGGCAGCGACACGAAGCTCAGCACGAGCTACCCGAAGTTCGAGCTCCCGCCCAAGCGCAGCGGCAGCACGGTATTCGTCGAGACGGTCGATGAGCTGATCGACAAGCTCCACAATGTCTCGAAGGTCCTCTGAGCCCGGCTGCCCACTGAGAGATTGAAGGAGAAACACTCATGACCGACGTACTCGTTGTAGCCGAGCTGATGGATGGCGCGTTGCGCCGCAACACCTTGTCCGCCGTCACGGTGGCCAAGCAGATCGCCGAAGGCACCGGCGGCGCGTTCGACATTCTCGCGATTGGCCCCGGCGCCAAGGCCGCAGCCGCACAAGCCGCCAAGTACGGCGCGCGCAAGGTGCTGGCAGCCGAGGTCGCAGGCGGATACTTCGCAGAGAAGTACGCGCCGACGATCGCGGATCTAGCCAAAAAAGGCTATGCGGTCATCACCGCGACCGCGAGCACGTACGGCAAGGATCTCTTGCCGCGCGTCGCAGGGCGTCTGAGCGCTGGTTATGTCGGCGACATCCGCGGCCTCACCGTCGCGAGCGGCACCATCACCTACCAACGTCCGATGTACGCGGGCAACGTGTTCGGTACGGTCACCGTGACCACGCCGATTCAGGTCGTCACCGTGCGCCAGTCGGAGATCGGCGCCGCGCCGGAGACCGGTGGCGATAGCCCGATCGAAGAGATCACAGTCTCGAGCGATCCGGCAGCCGCGAACGTCGAGTTCGTCGGCCTCGCAAGCCAGAAGAGCGCGCGCCCCGAGCTTTCGGAAGCCTCGACCATCGTGTCGGGCGGCCGCGCGCTCAAGAGCGGCGAGAACTTCAAGACCGTGCTCGAGCCGTTGGTCGACGCGATGGGCGCCGCCATGGGCGCGTCACGCGCAGCGGTCGACGCGGGCTACGTGCCCGGCGATCTCCAGGTCGGTCAAACCGGCAAGGTCGTCGCGCCGAAGCTTTACGTCGCGGTCGGCATCAGCG
>JAYUYY010000853.1:0-3441 GCA_043752225.1 Sandaracinaceae bacterium
CCCACCCACTCACGAGGTGAGCTCCGCTCACACGCGAGCTGGCTGTAACTAGTTTTCGGTTAGCCTCACTGGCCGTGACCGGTCCTGCGCCCGATGGTAAGGGTGCAACGGCCATGACGCCTTCGACCGAAACCGTCTCGCCGACGTCCCCGCGACCCGGGCCGTTTCCCTCGTTGCTGGTGCATGCCGGCGGCTACGAAGCGCGCGGTGCGTTCGCGCAAGCGCAAGCGATGTACCTCGATCCCGATCCGGGTCTCGTCGCCGATCTGCGCGCGCGGCTCGCCGCGACCAGCGCTGGTGTGGTCGCGCACTTTTACATGGACGCGGAGCTGCAGGGCGCGCTCTCTGCGCTCGACTCGGCGCGCGTGCACATCGCCGATTCGCTGATGATGGCGGAGCGCGCGGTGAAGATGGCGGAGTCGGGCGCGAGCGCGATCTTCGTCTTGGGCGTCGACTTCATGAGCGAGAACGTGCGCGCGACGCTCGACGCGAGCGGTTACGCGCACGTGCCGGTCTATCGCGTCGCGGATCGCGACATCGGCTGCTCGCTCGCCGAAGCGGCCGAGAGCGCTGCGTACGCCGCATACGTCGAGCGCGCCTCGCAGACGCCGCGCTCTTTGCACGTCATTTACGTGAACACGAGCCTTCGCGTGAAGGGTGAGGCCGCGAAGCGCGTGCCCACGATCACGTGCACGTCTTCGAACGTGCTGCCGCTGGTGCTCGAGGCGTTTGCGGCTGTGCCCGATCTGCATGTGTGGTTCGGCCCCGACACGTACATGGGTCACAACCTTGCTGTGATCTTGCGCGCGTACGCCGAGCTCGATGCGGCTTCGATCGTCAAGCTTCACCCGAGTCACAGCGCGGAGAGCTTGCGCGGCGCGGCTGCGCGCTTTCACCATTTCGAGCAGGGCGCGTGCATCGTGCACCACATGTTCGGTCGTTCGGTCGTCGAGCGCGTGCGACGCGACTACGCGGATGCGTTCGTGACCGCGCACCTCGAGGTGCCAGGCGAGATGTTCGAGCTCGGCTTTGCGGCGCAGCGCGAAGGTCGCGGCGTGGTGGGCTCGACCTCGAACATCCTCGATTTCATCGTCGCGGCGGTCACGCGCGCAGGCGCGAGCGACACGCCGCAACATTTGCGCTTCGTGCTCGGCACCGAATCCGGAATGGCGACCTCGGTGGCCCGGAAAATACGCGCGACGATCGCGACGATCGCGGCTGCGGGCGGCGCGCAGGTCACCGCCGAAATCGTGTTTCCAGTCGCGTCCGAGGCGATCGCTGCGACCGGCGATAGCGAGATGCCGATTGTCCCGGGCGTCGCGCTCGGCGAGGGCTGTTCGACCGCGGGCGGGTGCGCGAGCTGTCCCTACATGAAAATGAGCTCGCTCGACGCGCTGCTCGCTGCGCTCGACCGGCTCGCGGCGGGTGAGCCGATGGGCCGCTATGCGCCCAAACGTTTGATCGACCCGACCGCGAGCCGGCTGGGAACCGAGACAATTTCCCGCATGCGCGCTCTGCAAAGGTCGGGGAGCCTGCCGCCCGAGCTAATCGCCGCATTGACCGGCGCTGCACGCGTATCTTGAGCTTGCGCGACGGAACGCGGATCATAATCCCGCGTGACCGAGCCGGACGACGACGATCTCGATCAGGTGATGCTGCCCGACGAGGCTTATCATCTCGATGCGTTCAAGCGCGAAACGGTTCTCGACCTTGCAGCATTCGCGAAGCTCCACGGCCGCGCGTTCTTGTTGTTGCAGCGCGCCGGCAAGGAGCGCTTGGTGGTGCCGGCGCGTCCAACGCGCACGCTGGTTTCGGAGGAGCCCAGCGCGCGCACCGACTTGCCGCCCTCCAAGTACTTGGTCTATGCGGTACGCAAGACCGAGCGCTCGCTGATCGATCGTTTCTATTCGGTCGGCCAAACGCGCAACAACGATGTCGTGATCCGGGACGTCTCGGTCAGCAAATCCCACGCGTACTTCGAGGATGACGGCAACGGCGGTTTCACGCTGCAGGACGCGCGCTCGACCAACGGCACCTTCGTGAACGGAAAGCGCGTGCCCAGGCACGGTCACGGCATCCCCTCCCCAGTGCGAACCGGCGACCTCGTGCGCTTCGGCAACGTTGAGCTGAGCTTCGTGGACGCCAACGCGTTTCGCGATCTGGTCCGGATCAACTTCAACAAGTAGGCAACGCCGATCAGTCGGCCGCCGCGTTGCCGAATGCGATCAGCGCGATGTCCTCGTCGGCGCAAGCGAGCACGGCCCGTACGCGCGGCGCGAGGCTCGGAGCGCTGCGAACGAGCGCGAGCCATGCCGGTAGGCTGATCCGGTGCTGCGCGAGCGCGAGCATCAACGGCGCTCTCGCATGCTTGCGATAGAGCGCTGCGTGCGAGCGAAAGTAGCGCATCGCATCGGACTGCAAGCTCTGCGCGATCCGCGCCGCGTGCTCAGCGGCAGCGCTCGTCACGTCGGTGGCGCTGCGCTCCGTATTGCGAGCGGTGTGACTCGCCAAGCGCTCGGCGATCAGCGTGAAGAGGCGCGGAGACGCGGCGAGCAGCGCATCGAAGCAGCGCAGGTGGATGTCGGGCTGGGCGCGCAGGTCAAAGCCGAGCTCGGCGCGCAGCTTGTGATCGGCGCGCTCCGATTCCCAACCGAGCAGCGCGATCGCACGCTCGAGCGGCGGCGGCAACGGCTGTCCCGCAGACGCCGCGATGTATGCGCTGGCCAGCTCGAGGACCCGCGCGAGCGCAGCGACCAGCGTCGCGTGAGCGGGGGGCTCGGCGCGCGCGTACGCAGGCATGAGCTGGGAGACACGCGCTGCGTTGCGCCATGCGGTCGCGAGCATCACGCCGAGCGCGAGCTCTCGCAGACGTGCGTCGCTCGACGCCGCGGCCTGTAAGGTCGCGTCCTCGATCATCTCGACCGCGCGGGTGGGCTCCGCATACAGCTGGGCGACCAGGCGCAGTCGCAGCAGCTCGAAGGCGGGCGCTCGGCCTTGATGCGCGAGCAGCTCCCACCTCGCGTCCTGCTCGCGCATGAAGTCGCGCAGCTCGGCTTCGGGCACGATCACGAGCACACGCTCCGCGACCGCGACGCGGCCCTCGAGCGCGCGTGCCATCCACACCTCCCAGGCGCGCGCGTTGTGGATCGCGGTGCGCTCGAGCCGGATCGCATCCACATAAAGATCGGGGTCATCGGGCGCTCGCATTAGGCCCTTCGCTAGGATCATTCGAGCGCGCTCGAGCCCGCCTTGCTCGGACAGCACCCCGACCTCGCGGCTGACAAAGTCGCGCGCCGGAAAGGTCGTCGGCGGCGTCGGACGATCGCGCTCGGGTGCGAGCGGGCGGGGTAGTGCGCTCGGGACGGGAGCCAGGCTGGGGTCGAGATCCGGCATGTCGGGTCGGGATCATGTCACCCGCAGCGAAACCGAGCCCACTTGACG
>JAYUYY010000854.1:0-8681 GCA_043752225.1 Sandaracinaceae bacterium
TAACGTTGCTCGCACCGCTCTTGGTGTTGTTCGCGGCGGTGTGGCTGCGCATCGCGGGGCGCGCTCAGCCGCACGTCGATCCCCCGGCGGGACCGTTGCTGCTCGAGACCGGCAGCTTTCTCGAGACCGAGTTTACGCGGCCGGCTCTGAGGTTCTTGCCGCTGGTGCAAGTGCGCTGGGAGTGGCTCGAGCCGGCCGGCGCTGAAGTCGAGGTCGTGCGACGCGGCGGCGTGTTGTACGAGCGCGTGCGCTTGCCGGAGCGCGGGCACTACGAGCGGATCGTGCGGCGCATCGTCGTGAATGACGCGTTTGGGCTAAGCCGCGTGCGTTTCCGCGCGGTCCAGGTGCGCACGCTCGAGGTGCTGCCTCGGCTCGGCGGATTGCGCGCGTTGCCGGCGCTGACCGCGCTCGCGTCGGGCGATGCGCTGCCGCATCCGATGGGGCTCTCCGAAGGCGATCGGCTCGATCTGCGGCGCTACGTCGCGGGCGATCCGGCGCGCTTCATCCATTGGAAGGTGCTCTCGCGCACCGGCAAGCTGATGGTGCGCGTGCCGGAGCGCGCGCTTTCGATCGCGCGGCGCATGGCGGCGTTCGTGATCGCGGGTCCGCATGACGATGCGTCGTGCGGCGCGGCGCGGCTGGCGATCGAGCAGCGCGCGCTCGGGATCGACTGGATTCTGGGCAGCGACGCGGCCCCTGGGGGGGTTGCGCGCGCGGACCAGGCGCTCGAAGCGATCGTGCAGTCCGTGAAGCACAAGCAAAGCGACGCTGCCGGTCTTGCCGGGTTCGTCGAGCGCGTCGAGCAAGGCGGGCCCGCGAGCTACGTGTTGTTCGTACCGGCGGTGCGAGGGGCATGGGTAAGCCGCGTCGCGCAGGTCGCAAAAGGGCGGTCGGTGCGGATCGTGATCGGCGTCGATGGGCTCGCGAGCGAGCAGCCTCTAACTTGGTGGCGGCGGCTCTGGACGCTGCCTGCGTCGAGCGTCGGCGTGGATGCGGCGGAGCTCGAGCAGCTGACCGCAGAGCTCGCAGCCGCGGGTGTGGGCGCCAGCGTGAGCGTGCTCGATCGCGCGTCGGGGCGAGCGCTCGGCGGAGCGCACTTGCGCGCCGCGATCAGCCACGCCCGCGCAGCGGGTAGTACGCGCGCAGCGTCGGCCTCGCCTGCCGTGATCAAAAAGAACGTGGTGCGTTCATGAGCACGCGCGAGCGCCACGAAGGCGACGTCGCGGCGCGCAAAGCTGCGGCCCGCACGGCGGCGGAGCGCGCGCCCGAGCCGACGATCGCCGCGTGGCTGCGACCGCTGGTCTATGCAGCGGGTGCGCTCGTGCTCGCGGTGCCGCTCGCGCGGATCCAAGTCGCGGTCGCGATCGCGGTCGGCGCGCTGATCGGCGCGCTGGTCGGGCGCGCGCTGGCGCGCTCCACGCTGCGCATGGCTGCGCTGGTGATGCTCTCGGCCGCGTGCGTTGCAACCGCGAGCTTCGTGCGCGAGCTGTTGTCGTCTTCGCCGCTCCTGGCCCAAGAGCTCGGGCCGTCGCTCGCACTCCAAGTGAGCGACGGGGTAGGGCTCGGGCTCGCAGCGCTCGGCGCGTGTGCGGGGCTGCGCGCGATCGCGCTGCGCGTTCGGATGCTGCGCGTGCTCGAGGTTGGAGCCGTCGGCGTAGCGTTCGCAGAGCTGGTCGCGGCGCATCGCGGCGGCGCGATCAACCGGCCGTTCGAGCTGGCGGATTCGATCATCGCAGCGGGTGGCGATCCGACCTTCGCGTTGCTCGCGGTCGGTGCGGTCGCCGCGGCCGTGAGCGTCTTATTGCTGCTGACCGAGCAGAGCTTCGGGCGCTCGGTTTTGCATGTGGTGGTCGCTGCGATTCTGCTGCTGATCGTCGTGACCTCGACGCGGATGCTCGGCTTGCCGCAGCCCGATCCCGGCAAGGGCGCGCTCGGCCTGCGTCCCGACGAGAAGGACGGCAAGGACAAGAAGCCGAGAAACCCAGCAGGCGAGGGCGGCGGCGGCAACTCGCAGCCGCGCAACGACGAGCTTGAGTTCGAGGACAACTACAGCTCCGAAGGTCGCCAAGCGCCGGTGGCGGTCGTGCTGCTGCACGACGACTACTCGCCGCCGCAAGACCTCTATTACTTTCGCCAGGCCGCGTTCAGCCAATACAACGGCCGGCGCTTGGTGGTCTCGACGCTGCAGGGTGTCGATACCGACTTGGTGCCCGGCTTCGTGCTCGAGCCGACAACGCTCGCGCCAGTGCCCAACGAGCATCAAGAGCGCGCGGTGCTCGACACGACCGTCGCGTTGCTCTCGGAGCACAACCGGCCGTTCGCGCTCGAGTCGCCGATCTCGCTCACGCCCGCGAGCAACCCCGACCCAGGTCGCTTTCAACGCGTGTATCGCGTGACCTCGGCCGCGCTCGCGCTCAAGCACGACGCGTTGCTCGGGCGCGGTGTCGGCGATCCCGCGTGGACTGAAGCCCAGCGCGCGCACTACACGCAGGCGCCGAGCGACCCGCGCTATACGGAGCTGGCCGATAAGATCGTCGCGGAGCTTCCGGACAACCTGCGCGACGATCCGATCGCGCGCGCGCTCATGGTGTCGCTGTGGCTCGGCCGCGAAGGCACCTACAGCCTCAAGAGCGGTCACGCTTCGGCCAAGGATCCGACGGCGGACTTCTTGTTCGGCGATCGGGTCGGCTATTGCGTGCACTTCGCGCACGCCGCTGCGTTCTTGATGCGCGAGCTGGATATTCCGGCGCGCGTCGCGACCGGCTACGCGATCGAAGAGGCCGCGCGTCAGGGCGGCTCGGCGATCCTGCTGACCGGCGCACATTCGCACGCGTGGCCGGAGCTGTACGTGACGGGCATCGGCTGGGTCGTGCTCGACGTGTATCCGGAGAACAGCCTCGACCCGCCGGTGCAGCCGCCCGATCCCGACTTGCAGCGCTTGCTCGGTGAGATGGCGCGCGGTGGCAAGCCTTTGCCTCAAGGCGAAGAGCGGCCGTTCGAGCCGATCGCAGCGTGGCTGCGCGACTTGCCGGCATGGCTCGCGCGGATCGTGAGCATCGTCGTGCCGCTGATCCTTTTGCTCGCGTATCTAGTGAAGCTGTGGCGCAGGCTCGCGCCGCTGTGGGCGCGTCGCTCGTCGCCGCAGGTGACGTATCGGGCCGCGCTCGATCGCTTGAGCGAGCTCTCGCTATCGAGGCGGCGCGGTGAAACGCGCGAGGCGTTTGCTGCGCGGCTGGAGCAAGCGCCTTCGTTCGCGCAGCTCACCGGTCAGCACGTCCGTGCACACTTCGGCAATGGGGCGAGCGCGTCGTCGAGCGAGCTGCGTGCGCTCAGCTCGGCGGTCGCACGTGAGCTTTCGCGCTCGGTTCCTTGGCTGCGCCGCTTTCGCGGTGTGCTGAATCCGTTCTCCTGGATACGATCCAGGTGAGAAGAGAGACCTTTGTGAATCAACCTATGACGGCAGCGAGCTTTCCGAATCTCGATCTCGAGCAGAGCCGGGCCGTGCTCGAGCGGTTGCGGGCGCGCGCTGCGGCGACGGTGATCGGGCGCGATGACGTGATCGAGCTGACGCTGATCGCGCTGCTCGCCGACGGTCACGTGCTGCTCGAGGACTACCCGGGCTCGGGCAAGACCACGCTCGCGCGTTGTCTCGGCGAGTCGCTCACGACCGAGGGCGCGCTCGCCCCGTTTCGACGCATTCAGTTCACGCCCGATCTGTTGCCGAGCGATGTCACGGGCACCAGCGTGTTCGAGCCGGAGCGCTCGCGCTTCAGCTTTAGGCAGGGACCGATTTTCGCGCACATCGTGCTCGCCGATGAGATCAACCGCACCTCGCCCAAGGTGCAGGCCGCGATGCTCGAGGCGATGGCGGAGAAGCAAGTCACGGTCGACAACGACACGCACCGGCTCGACGACTTGTTCTTCGTGATCGCGACCCAGAACCCACTCGACGTCGCCGGCACGTATCCGCTGCCGACGCCGCAGCTCGATCGCTTCTTGTTCAAGATCTCGATGAAGCACATCGATCGCAAGAGCGAGCTCGACGTGCTGCGTCAGTATCCGCAGCCGAGCCTCAACATGGCGGCCGGCATGCTCAAGGTCTCGCGCGACGAGCTGCTCGGTGCGCGGCGCGCGATCCGCGAGAAGGTCGTGCTTTCGGAAGCGATGCGCAGCGCGATGGTCGATCTCGCGACGGCGCTGCGCGAGGACGAGCGCGTGCTGCAAGGCGCGTCGACGCGCTCGCTGGTGCTGATGATGCCCGCGCTGCAGGCGCGCGCGGTGCTGCGCGGCCGCGACTACGTCTCGCCCGAGGACCTCGCGGCGCTCGCGCTGCCTGTATTCAGCCACCGCCTCGAGTGCGTGCCCGGCGTGATCGACAAGGCGGACGTGATCGCGGCGTGTCTGGGCCCTGTGGTCGACAAGCTCGCGGCTGCGAGCATGCGATGAGCCTTTTTTCGAAGAGCTTTCGATGAGCAAATCGGCGCGGTGGCTTTGGATCGGCGCTGCGCTCGCGCTCGGCGGCGCGGCCGCGGATGGCTTGTCGCATGCACGAGTCGCGCACGCTCAAACCGAGATCTCGATCGCCGAGGCTGAGCTCTCGCTGGGCGTCACGCCGCAAGAGCTCGAGGCGATCGAGCACGCCGACGCGGGCCGGCACGTGCGCGCACGCGAGCTGGCCGAGAAGATCTTGGCGCGCGACTCGAGCAGCTTCGCCGCGCATTACGTGCTCGGCCTGGTGCAGCACTTCGGCGAAGCGAACTTGCCCGCTGCGCTCTTTCAGCTCACGACCGCGCGCACGCTCTACGAAAAGCGCTTCGGCGACGCGCCCGGTCCCGATCAGCCGTGGCGCTGGCACGCGGGCTTGCTCAAAGAGCTGGCCGGCGTGTACGGCGACATGGAGCGGCACCGCGAAAAGCTCGCGCTGATGGGGCGCTACAACGAGCTGTACGACCCGGACTTGATCGCCGAGCGCGCGTGGCCGCTGATGAAGCTCGGGCGCTATGCGGAGGCGCGCTTGTCGGCGGACCTCGGCCTCTCGTCGGGCCGGACCGGCCAGCGCGTAGTCGCGCTCAACGCGATCTGCGCGATCGAGTTCGAAGCCGGCAACGACGGTGCGAGCTACGAGGCGTGCAAGCGCGCGGTCGACGACGCGACGAGCAATGGCGGGCTCGTCTCGGCGGTCGACCTCACGAACTTCGCGGAGGCTTCGCGCTCGCTCTTCAAGCTCGATGAAGCGGAGCGCGTCGCGCTCGAAGCGACCACTGCGCTCGCCTCTTGGTATGGCAACCCGTGGATGGAGCTCGGCGAGCTGTACACGCGCGAAGGGCGATTTGGTGAAGCGCTCGGCGCGCTGCGCAAGATGCCCGAGTACCGCATGCAGCGGCCGCCGCACGTGCGCGATGTCGATCGCGGTGAAACCCGGCGCGTGCTCTCGAGCTTCTTGCTCGTGATGGGCAAGTCGGACGACGCGTTCGAGGTCACAGGACGCGCCATGGCCGCGCCCGATCGGCGCGCGCACAACAGCCGCGACCCTTCGCAAGACGACAGCGTGATGGCGCTGATCGATCGCGCGGCGCGGCTGACCAGCGAAGAGCTGGCGCTCGAACAAGCAGCGCTCGAGCCGTGGTACGCGTGGGCTCGGCCGCGCGCTTGGCTGATCGCGATGATGCGCTCGCTCGAAGCGTGGCGCTCCGGCGCGCGGATCGCGAAGCTGCTCGACGACGACACGCGCCTCACCGGCATCTTTCGCATCGGCCAAGCCAGCTCGGCGATCATGCCGCCGTGGCTGGTCGGCGACTTGGTGCACGTGCTCGGTCCGGGCGTAGCAGGCGCGGCGAATGCGCGCGCGCGCAAGAGCGACAAGCGGCCTGGCGCGAGCGCGTACTACGACGCGGTGGCGGCCGAGGTCGCGTGGGCGAGCGGCGATGAGCTCGAAGCGATCGAAATTGCGGAGCGTTCGATCGCGGCGCTCGGCCCCGGCGAAGCGCTCTTACTCGGACGCTTGCACGCGATCGCGGCCGATGCCGCGCGTCGCGCTGAGCGCTGGGATCGCGCGCGCGTGCACTATGACGGCGCGTTTCAGCGCGACCCGGGCTTGCTGCGCAGGCTCGGCCTTGCGATCGCGGTGCGCGTGAGCACCGAAGGCGCGCTAGGCGGCGAGCTCGCCGACATGCTCGAGCGATCACCGCGCTTCATCTCGAGCCCGGACGGTCTCGGGCTTGCGGTGCAGGCGAATGCCGCGAGCACGCGCGTGTGCCTCTCGGGCGGCCACGGCCAAGTCATCACCTGCGCCGACGTCGATGCCAAGAGCAAGCCCGCGGATGCGCCGTGGCTCAAGCACGCCGCGGCCGAAACGCTGCGCCAGCTTTTTTCGCCGCGCGTGGATCTGAGTCAGACCGACATCCACTCGCTCGACGGGCAGAACCTCTCAGGTCGAGATGCGCTGCGCGGCGTGCTGGATTAGCGGCTCGAGCTGCGCGCTGCGTTACTCCTTGCCGTCCTCGGCCGACGTGCAGCCGAGATCTCCGGGATAGTCAGCGGCGCCGTCGCCGTCATCGTCCAGGCCGTTGTCGCATTCCACGCTGTTGACGCCGACGCGCTCGCTCGTGTCGTTGGCGCTAACGCAGCCTGTGTCGTTCAGATCGATGTTGCCGTCGCGATCGTCGTCGAGGCCGTTGTTGCACACGGCGGTTTCATCGTCGGCGTTCGAGCTCGTGCACGCGATGTCGTCTGGAAAGTCAGAGAGCGTGTCTTTGTCGTCGTCGACGCCGTTGTCGCACGCGGGGCCCGTGGTCTCGCGCTCGCTGGTGTCGCCCGACGCGACGCAACCGGGATCTCCGGTGCCGTCCAAGTAGTCGATCGTGCCGTCGCCGTCATCGTCCAAGCCGTTGGCGCAGGTGGGCGCGGTGGCCGGATCGTTTTCGGAGCCATCTTCGAGCGACGTGCAGCCGGGATCGTTCGGAAAGTCGAAGGCATTGTCGTCGTCGTTGTCCTGACCGTCGCCGCACGCGCGCGGGCCTTCGCTGTTGTCGAGCGGTGACGCGCACTCGGGATCGCTCGCCCAGTCTTCGAGGCCATCGCGATCGTTGTCTGCGCCATCCGAGCATTGAAAGGTCTGCTGCTCGCCCATCAAGCACACGCCGGTGCCATCCGGCTGCGGCACGCACACGCCTTCGCTCGGGCATTCGTCGGTCGGTCCCCACGCGCCATCGTCGTCGCAAAACTCGATCTCGAATTCTGCGCCGCCGCTCAAGCAACGGAACGCGCCGGGGTGCACCTGCGAGAGTGCGTCGTCGCAATCGCCGCCGCGATTCGAAAAGCCCTGCAGGCCCGCGCAGAGCAGCTCGAAGTCGCCTTCGCCGTAGCCATCGCCGTCTTCATCGACGTAGCTGCCGACCAGCACGCCCTCGTCGATCGCGCCGTCGCAGTCGTCGTCGATCTCGTTGCACGACTCCGGCACACCGGGGTGCGTGCCCGCGCGCGTGTCGTCGCAGTCGGTGCCTGCCGCGATCTCGCCGGCTGCGCTGACGTTGACGCAGGCCATGTCCGTGTAGCCATCGCCGTCCAGGTCGCGCAAGCCAAACGTAGTCGCATCGCAGTCCTCGTCGCGATCGGCCGCATCGCAGATCTCGCTGGCACCGGGATGGCGCCGGGCTTCGTCGTCGTCGCAGTCGGTGCCGCCGCACTGAATGTTGTCGGCGCCGTCGCGATCCACGTCGGGCTCCTCGCAGCGGCACGTGCTCATGCGCTCGTCGCAGACCATCCCCTCACCGGTGCAAGAAAACTCGGCGGGCGCGCAGCGGCCGTCCTCGCATTGCTCGCTGCCGTTGCAGTAGCGGCCGTCATCGCAGTCGCGCTCTCGCTCGCAGCACTCCGGCACCAGCGTGATCGAGCACAGCCCGTCCAAGCACACGCCATCGATGCCGTTGCATGGATCCCCGTCGTCGCAATCGCCGTTCACATCGCAGGTCTTATCGCAGCCGCCGAGACCGAATAGCCCGATCGACAGGGTGGCGAGCGCGAAAACCAGCGTGAGGACGAGCTTCATCGCTCGCTAGTGCGCTGGCTCTGTTTTGATGTCAATGGAGCCCCGCGTTCGTTTATTCTCCGCGAGCGGATTAGGGGGTTACCTATGTACGATTACGTTATCGCCGGTGCTGGCTCAGCGGGCTGCGTGCTTGCCGCGCGTCTCTCGGAAGATCCCAATGTGCGCGTGTTGTTGCTCGAAGCGGGCGGTAGCGATGAAGCCACGCGCATCCGCACGCCCGGCTTCGTCGGCCTTTTGTGGCGCAACAAGTTCGACTGGACGTTCTTCACCGAGCCACAGAAGCACGCGGGCGATCGCCGCATGCACTGGCCGCGCGGCAAAGTGCTCGGCGGCTCGAGCTCGATCAACTACATGATCTACATGCGCGGCCATCGCGAGAACTATGACGAGTGGCGCGATCTTGGGAACGCGGGCTGGGGCTACGACGACGTGCTGCCGTACTTCAAGCGCTCCGAGAACAACGCGCGCGGCGCCGATGACTATCACGGGGTCGGCGGCGGCCTTGATGTCTCCGATGGCATCGTCAATCCGATGAGCGATCTGCTGATCGACGCGACCCACGATGTGCTCGGCGCTGCGCGCAATCGCGACTTCAACGGCGCGGAGCAAGCGGGCGTCGGGCGCTTCCAAACCA
>JAYUYY010000855.1:0-3423 GCA_043752225.1 Sandaracinaceae bacterium
AAAGAGAAGGTGCTCGCGGCTCACCGCGCCGGCATCAAGCGCGTGATCTTGCCCGAGCGCTGCGTCGCAGACTTGGACGAGGTGCCACAAGAGGTGCGCGACGAGCTCGAGTTCGTGCCGGTGACGAAGATGGACGAGGTCTTGCGCGCCGCGCTCGAAGAGCCGGAAAAGCTCGACCTCAAGTTCTCGTCGTCGCCGACCGATCCCGCGACGCCGGCCGCAAAGCCGTCGAAGAAGAAGGGTGCGCGCGAGCGCATCAGCGGCAACCCGCCAGCACCGTAGACGCCTGGGATGCGCGCGCTCTGTTTACGGACGGCGCTTACTAGACAGAGCACGCAGGAACCGGAGTAGCCTCGAAGCATGGCGCGTGTAGCGGTGCTCGGAGCTGGCTCGTGGGGAACTGCGCTCGCCAAGCATTTAGCCGACAAAGGTCACGAGACGGTGCTCTGGGCCCGACGCGACGAGCTGGCGCGCGCGATCGCCACGACCGGCTCGAACGAACGCTATCTGCCGGGGATCACGCTGCCGGGATCGCTGAACGCGACCGCTGAGCTGGCGACCGCGCTGCGCGCTGCAGAGCTCGTGCTGTTCGTCGTGCCTTCGCACGGCCTGCGCGACTTGGTCCGTGAAGCCAAGCCGCTGTTGCCGCGCGATGCACCGCTGGTCTCGGCCACCAAAGGCATCGAGAACGGCTCGCTGATGCTGATGACCGATGTGCTGCGCGACGAGCTCGGCTCCGAGAGTGAGCCGAGGTTGTGCGCGCTCGGTGGGCCGAGCTTCGCACGCGAGGTCGCGCTCTCCATGCCGAGCGCCGTGTGCGTCGCGTCGACCAGCGACGCCACGGCCAAGACGGTGCAGGAGCTGATCGCGAGCGACCGCTTTCGCGTGTACACGACCGAAGACCTGATCGGCGTGGAGGTTGGCGGTGCGCTCAAGAACGTGATCGCGATCGCGGTCGGCGCCGCCGATGGGCTTGGCTTTGGGCACAACGCGCGCGCGGGCTTGATCACGCGCGGCGTCGCCGAGATCGGCCGGCTCGCCATGCACATGGGCGCGAACCCGCTGACGCTCGCCGGCCTGAGCGGCCTCGGTGACCTCGTGCTCACCTGCACCGGCGACTTGTCGCGCAATCGTAAGGTCGGCATCGAGCTCGGCCGCGGGCGCAAGCTCGCGGATGTGCTCTCGGAAATGACGATGGTCGCCGAAGGCGTGAAGACCGCCGCGAGCGCCTACGCCCTGGCCGAGCGCGAAGGCGTCGAGATGCCGATCACGACCGAGGTCTACCGCGCGCTCTACGAGGACAAGAGCCCCAGCGCCGCCGTCGAATCGCTGCTCGGTCGCGCCCTTCGAGCCGAGCGCGACTAGCCCGATTTGAGTCGATCTGCGGGCGAGGCTACGGTCCGCGCGTGGAGAACCTGCGTCTGCGGCTGGTGTATGCGCTGCTCGTGCCCGCGCTGGTGCTCGCGGCGTGCGTGCTCGGCTATTACGCGTACCAGACGGCGCGCCAGTTCGAGCGCCTCGGCGAACAGTCGATCGCCGAGTCCGGCATGCTGCTCTTGCAGGAAAAAGTCGAGCGCATCGAGCAAGCGATCATCACCGCCGACAACCAGGCGTTCGGCGCGATCGAGATCGAAGAGAAGAACCCGCTCGCCGAGTGGAAGACGCGCGCCGAGGATCTCTCGCCGAGCATCCGCGCGGTGATCGTGCTCGACGATGAACGCCGCTTCGTCGCCTACGAATCGCGCACATCCGTCGACGAGCAGCGCTTGTTCCGACGGTTCTTCGTCAGCCATGTGCTCGCGGATCTCGAGCTCGAGGGACTCGAGGCCAATCGGCTCAAGCACCTGCACCGCAGCTACGACGGCAAGAGCTATCTGTTCTCGTACAAGACCGTCGCGTACGACGAGCGCATCCTGCACATCGTCGCGCAACACGACATCGGTTACCTGACGCGTACGGTCTTTCCGACCGTGCTGCAGAGCGAGCCCGGGCAGCCCACGCTCAACATGGTCGATCAAGACGGTCGCCGCGTCTTTGGCCGCAGCCTCTCGGAGAGCGGTGACTACGTCGTGGGCCGCAGGTTTCCGACCACGCTCTACCTCTGGCGCGTGCAGGTCGCGCCGACGACCGCCCCGTTGCTCACCGCCAAGCGCGCCACCAGTCGCGTCAATCAGCTCGCGCTGATCGGCTTGTCGATCGCCGTCATCTTCGTCGCGGTCGGATTCATCTTGTACGCCGCGGCCAAGGAGCGGCGCGTCGCGGAGCTCAAGAGCGACTTCATCGCGACGGTCTCGCACGAGCTCAAGACGCCGCTTTCCGTCATCCGCATGTTCGGCGAGATGCTCGTGACCAAGCGCGTGCTCGATGCCAGCAAGCAACAGGAGTACCTCGAGATCATCTGCAGCGAGAGCGAGCGCTTGAGCGGCTTGATCGAGAACGTGCTCGACTTCGCGGCGCTCGAGCGCGGCAAGCGGCGCTATGAGCTGCGCAACTGCGACTTGGCCGACATCGCGCAGCGCGCGATCGATACGCTGCGCTACCGCTTCGAGCGCGAGGGCGTTCAGGTGCGGTTGATCCGCGTCGGCGATGCGCCGCGCGGCCTGGTCGACGAGCAAGCGATCCTGCTGGTGGTCATGAACCTGCTCGACAACGCTGTGAAGTACGGCGGGCGGACGCCAGTAGAGGTCACCGTCGAGACGCTCGCGCGCGAGATTCAGATCCGCGTCCGCGACCACGGTCCCGGGATCGCGCAAGCCGATCGCAAGCGCGTGTTCGAGCGCTTCTATCGCGCGAAAGCCTCGAGCGAGGCGCGCGGCTCGGGCATCGGGCTCGCGATCGTGAAACGGATCGCGGAAGAGCACCACGGCCGCGCCTGGGCGAGCGCCGCGGACGGCGAGCTCGAGAGCAGTGGCGCAGTGGTCGCGGTGTCGATCCCGCGACGCGAGCCGACGGACATGTTCGTGCCCGAAGATGCGCTTGCGCCGGATGAAGCCATGGACAGCGAGGCACGCACGGATAAAGTCGCGACCCATGGCTAGCGCGCTTGCGCACACCATCTTGCTCGTCGAAGACGATCCAGCGTTGGCGCTCGGCTTGAGAGACACGCTGCAGTTCGAGGGCTTCCGCGTGCTGCACGCGCAGACCGGCGAGAACGCGCTCGATTTGACCGCTCGCGAGCATCCCGACTGCATCATCCTCGACCTGATGTTGCCGGGCATGAACGGCTATCAGGTGTGCTCGACGATCCGCAGCAGCGACGCGGTGACGCCGATCATCATGCTCACCGCGCGGGCGCAGGAAGCCGACAAGATCCGCGGGCTCGACGCGGGCGCCGACGATTACGTGACCAAGCCGTTTTCGGTCGGCGAGCTGGTCGCGCGCGTCCGCGCCGCGATTCGGCGACGCGGTTTGCGCACCGGCAGC
>JAYUYY010000856.1:0-3418 GCA_043752225.1 Sandaracinaceae bacterium
CGCCGCTGCCCGCGGTGCGGTTGTCGCTGAAGGTGCTGTTCTCGACGACGAGGGTGTCGCCCACGGCGCCGCGGGCGACGATGGCCCCGCCAGAGCCGTCGCCGACATTCGCCAGAAACGTGCTGCGCACCACCGTCAGCGAGCCGGCCACCATGTTCACGGTCGGTGCGCCGGTGTTGTCGACCAGGGCGCTGTCTTCGATGAGCAGGCGCGGCCGATTGCCGTTGCCGTTGAACAGCATGTTGACGACGCCACCGCTGGTGGCGCCGTTGTCGTTGACCAAGGCTCGCCGGAGGGTGACGTCGGCGTTCAGCGACTCGAGCGCGCCGGCTGTGGCAGCCGTCAGGGCCAGCTCCTCGAGCACCGCCGTGGTGCTGGTGACGGTGACCTTGTTTGCGCCCAGCACCAGCGTCGTCTGCGGGCCCGCGTTCGGAACCGGGGCCGCGCCGCGCAGCGTGATCGGCGTGGTGATCGCCACGCTGCTGCCGACGTTGAAGGCGCCCGTGATCAGGTTCACGTCGTCGGCGCCGGAGCCGGCGGCGCAGGCGTCGACGACGGCGTCGGTGTTGGCGGCGGCCACGGCTTCGCGCAGCGAACAATCACCATCGGCGTTCAGCTCGTCGGCGAGGGTGTTGACGCCGATGGTGGCGGCGGCGGCGGGGCTCGAGGCCAGGCCCGCGCCCAGAATCAGGGCGCCGGTGGAGACGGTCGCGAGGGACAGCAGCCAACGAGCGGGGTGCGACGGGGTCTTCATGCGGGCTCCAGTGACGGGGTGCCAGAGAGAAAAAACGGCAGAAACCGGTGCGGGGCTCAGTGGACGACGACGAGCTCGACGCGGCGGTTCGCTTTGCGCGCGGCTTCGGTGTTGCCTTCGACGAGGGGCTGCGAGGCGCCGAGGCCCACGGCCTCGAGGCGGGCGGCGTCGATGCCGCGCTTGATCAGGGCATCGCGCACGGCGTCGGCGCGCTTCTGCGACAGCTTGACGTTGTAGGCGTGCCAGCCGGTGTCGTCGGTGTGGCCTTCGATGCGCACCTTCGTGAGCTCGGGGTGCTCGGTCAGGACGTCGGCGATGCGGTCGACGAGCGGCATCGAGCTGGGCAGGATCAGCGCCTGGTCGACGGCGAAGTTGAAGCGCTCGCCGATCTCGATCTTGTCGGCCGTGACCTCGACGCGCTTGGGCTTGGGCGGAGGCGGCGGCTCCTCCTTCGGCGGCGGCGGAGGCGGCGCCGGCGGCTCGCCATGGATGACGAGCGCGGATGAATCTTTGAACTGCATCGTGCCGCCGCACGCGACGAGGGCGATCGCCTGCGTAGCGAGCACCGCCGCGAGAGCGACCCTTCGGGATCGGGGACTGTCGAGCATTGGTTTCTTTCCTGGTTAAGTGGCTGGTGCTGCCAAGTGCAGCAGCCGCGAGCGCGAAAGCGGAGGCAGCATCCTGGAGCGAGGGCTCATTTGCAATCCCGAGCGCCCGCCCGCCGGGAGGGTTAGAGCGGGGTTTGGATGGCGATGTAGACCCGGTGACACGACGCGGTTGGCGCGTTGCGTCGATTCGGCTACAAGCCGCGGAACGTCGCGATGCTCCTGGCCATTTTGCTCGGCTTCGTCTTTGGCTTCATGGGATCGATGCCCGTCGCGGGACCGATCGCGATCCTAGTTTTCGGTCGCGGCCTCGAGGGGCGGCTGCGCAGCGGGATTTATCTCGCGACCGGCGCGGCGATCGCCGAGAGCATCTACGCGTACCTCGCGTACTGGGGCTTTAGCGCGCTGCTCTCGAGCCACCGCTGGATCGAGCCCGCGAGCCGCGTCGTGGCGGCCGTCATCTTGATCGCGCTCGGCATCCGGTTCCTCATGCCGCGCAAGGCGCATGACCCGGAGCAAGCGCCGCCACCTGCGAACGTGGGTAACAAGCGCAGCTTCCTGCTGGGTTTTACGATCACGCTGCTCAACCCGACGCTTATGGCGACTTGGGGCGCGGCGGTCACCACGCTGCACTCGTTCGATCTCGTGGCGTTCTCGCCCGCGCAAGCGCTGCCGTTTTCAGCCGGTGTGCTGCTCGGCATCGCCACGTGGTTTGCGGTTCTGCTCACGGTCTTAGGGCGCTTTCGCGACCGCTTTCAGCGCGCGACGCTCGACCGCATCGTGCGCGTAATGGGCTTCTTTTTGCTGTGCCTCGGCCTGTACTTCGGGGTCCGGTTCGCGCTGTCGCTGCAGGCGCTCGGCGCACCGCCCGGGTCCTGAGCCGAGGAGCGGCGATCCCAGGCGGAGCCCCGGTGGGCGACATCGCGAGGGGTCTTCCTGTACCCTGCGTAAGCCGATCCGATGCAGGCCGACGCGTTGCCCAAAGTGCTTGTCGTCGACGACGACGACGACATCGTGTGGATGATCTCCGCGGTGTTGCGTAAGGACTACGCGGTGCTCAGCGCCAGCGACGGCAAGAGCGCGGTGCTCGCGCTCGAGAGCAATGACGTGGCCGGCATCATCGCCGACCACATGATGCCGGGTATGACCGGCGTCGAGCTGCTCGACCGCAGCCTCGAGCTGCGGCCTTCGGCGGCGCGCATCCTGATCACCGCGTCCGACCGCGTGAACGTGCTCAAAGACGCGGTCAACCGCGCGCGCGTCCATCGCTTCTTGTCCAAGCCGTTGCGTCTGACCGAGCTGCCGGCGCTGCTCAACGAAGCGATTCGAGAGGCGCATCTCGAGGCTGAAAACGGCCGGCTCGCCAAGCAGCTCGCGATCAAGAACGACCTGCTCGAGCGCGCCAACGAGCGGCTCGAGTCCGAGGTCCGACAACGCACCCACGAGCTGCGCGCGGCGATCGAGAAGCTCGAAGAGCTGGCGTTGCGCGACGGCCTGACCGGCCTCTTCAACCACCGCTACTTGCAAGAGGCGCTCGACGCCGAGATCTCTCGCGCTCGGCGTCACGGCCATCCGGTAGGCCTGGTGTTTCTCGATGTCGATCACTTCAAGGCCTACAACGACAAGCACGGGCACCCCGCGGGCGACCGTTTGTTGCGGCGGCTCTCCGAAGTGCTGCTCGGCGGTCGCGAGAGCGGCCTACCGACGCAGACGCGCGCTTCCGACATCGTCGCGCGCTACGGCGGCGAAGAGTTCGTGATCGTGCTGCCGGCGACGAGCTACGAGGGCACGCTGGTCAAGGCCGAGCGCATTCGCCGTTTGATCGCGGATCATCCGTTCGACCACTGCACCGAGCAGCCGCTCGGCCGCGTGAGCGTGAGCGTCGGCGTGGCCGCGTTCCCCGATCACGGCGCCGACAAGCAGGCACTGATCGACGTCGCCGACCGCGAACTCTACCGCGCAAAAGGCGCCGGCCGAAACCGCATCTGCGGTCCCGGCCGGTGAATTCGCGGTCGCTTTGGGCGTGAGAGCGGCTTACGTCCTCGGAAAAATCCTCACA
>JAYUYY010000857.1:0-3415 GCA_043752225.1 Sandaracinaceae bacterium
CGCGTGAGCGAAGATGTTCCGTTCGAGCTGACGAGCGAGAGCACGGCCGCGCCGGTCGCGCCGGCCGCGCTCGGCGCATACGTCGAGGTCGCGGTGCCGGTGCCGGTGCGGCATCCATTCACGTATTCGGTTCCCGACGCGCTGCGCGGCCGGGTCGTGCCGGGCACGCGCGTCGCGGTGCCCTTCGGTCCGCGCAAGCTCGCCGGCTTCGTCGTCGCGTTGAGCGATACGCCGCCCGCGCAAGGTCGCACGCGCCCGATCGCGGGGTTGCTCGAGCGCGAGCCGGTGCTGACCGCCGAGGTGCTCGAGTTTCTGCGCTTCGCAAGCGAGTACTACATGCACCCGCTCGGCGACGTGCTGCGCGCGGCCGCACCCGCCGTGCCGACCGAAGCGCTGCGCGCGCTGCGCAAGCAAGGCTTCCTCGAGACCGGCGAGACCTTGCCGGGCGCGCACATCGCCACGCGCACCGTGCTCGTCGTGCACGCGGTCGAGGCGGAAGGCGAGCTGGGCAAGCTCGGCAAGAGCCAACGCGTGTTGCTGGATCTGGTGCGCGAGCGCGGCGAGATCACGCTCGATGAGCTGCGCCGTCACCTCAAGAACCCGCGGCCTGCGCTGCGCGCGCTCGAGCAGCGCGGCCTCTTGCGCACGAGCGAGCGCGAGGTCGCAGCGGATCGGTTTTTTGCCGATGCGATCGCGACCGTGCCCGGTCCGCAGCCAAACCCCGAGCAACGCTTCGCGATCGACGCGTTGATCGCCAAGCTCGGCGAAGGTGGCGGCTTCTTACTGCACGGCGTCACCGGCTCGGGCAAGACCGAGGTGTACTTGCGCGTGATCGCGGAAGCGCGCGCGCGCGGTAAGGGCTCGCTGATGCTGGTGCCGGAGATCGCGCTCACGCCGCAGCTGGTGAGCCGTTTTCGCTCGCGCTTCGGCGACGCGATCGCGGTCTTGCACAGCGAGCTGACGGACCGCGAGCGCAACGACGCCTGGCGCGCGCTGCGCGACGGTCGCGTGCAGGTCGCGATCGGCGCGCGCTCCGCGTTGTTCGCGCCGGTCCACGATCTTGGCGTGGTGGTCGTCGATGAAGAACACGACGGCTCGTTCAAGCAAGAAGAAGGTTTTCGCTACCACGCGCGCGACATGGCGCTGGTGCGCGCGCATAAAGCCGGCGCGCTGTGCATCCTCGGCAGCGCGACGCCTTCGCTCGAGAGCTATCGCCTCGCGGATCGCGGCAAGCTCAGCAAGCTCGTGCTCTCGCAGCGCGCGACGCCGCAAGCGTTGCCGCCGGTGGAGATCGTCGATCTCGCCAAGCACAAGAGCGGCCCCGGAGGGCAACGCTTGATCACCGCGCCGCTGCACCGCGCGCTCGAGCAGTGCTTGGCCGCCCAAGAGCAATCGATCTTGTTCTTGAACCGCCGCGGCTTTGCGCCGAGCGTGCGCTGCAACGCGTGCGGCCAAGTGCTCGAGTGCGGTTCGTGCAGCGTCGCGCTCACGCTGCACAAGGGCGCATCGGTGCTGCGCTGCCACTACTGCGACTTCATCACGCCGCACACGGGCGTCTGCATCCTGTGCGGCTCGCCGCATGTCACGGAGATCGGCCTCGGCACCGAGCAGCTCGAGCAAACGCTCTCGCGCCTGTTCCCGACCGCGCGCGTCGGCCGCTTGGATCGCGACACCGCGAGCGGCGAAGGCGTCGAAGCCGTGCTCGATCGCTTGCGCAACCGCGAGATCGACATCTTGGTCGGCACCCAGATGGTCACCAAAGGACACGACGTCCCGCACGTCACGCTGGTCGGCGTCATCCTCGCCGATCAATCGCTGGCGTTCCCGGACTTCCGCGCTTCGGAGCGCACCTTCCAGCTGCTCACGCAGGTCAGCGGTCGCGCGGGTCGCGGCGAGCGCCCCGGGCGCGTCGTCCTGCAGACCTTTCAACCCGGTCACCCGGCGATTGCCGCCGCGACTCGCCACGACTACTTCGCGTTCAGCCAGCGCGAGCTGCAGGACCGGCAGGAGCTGCTCTGGCCGCCGTTTGCGCGCCTGATCGCGGTGCGCATCGACGCGCCCGAAGAGCGCGACGCCGAGCGCATCGCCGAGGAGCTGGCGGCGGTCGCCCAAGCGCGGCCGGAGGTGCGCGGCAAGCAGGTCAGCATCTTGGGCCCCGCGCCGGCGCCGATCGCCCGCCTGCGGGCCCGCTATCGGGTGCGTTTCATGCTCAAGGCGGTCGAGCTGAGGCCGCTGCGCGCGGTCGCGGCCGCGGTGCTCGAGCGCATCGAAGCGGGCGTCTCGCCGGCCCGCGCTTCGCTCGACATCGACCCGGTCTCGATGCTCTAGGCGCCGTGTTGCCGGCCCCAACTGCCGGTGTTACATGCAAAAGGCTCCGTTCGAAGGCGCGCGCCCTGAAATCGAGCTGTTTGCATGGCCATTCGACCCATCCTCCATTACCCGGACAAGCGCCTGCGCAACGCTGGCAAGCCGGTCGAGCGTTTTGATTCCGAGCTGCGCGCGCTCGTCGACGACATGGCCGAGACCATGTACGCGGCACCCGGCGTAGGCCTCGCGGCGCCGCAGATCGGTGTCTCGCAGCGCATCTTCATCGTGGACGTCGCCGCAGGTGACGACGCGCCGAGCGATCTCAAGGTGTTCATCAACCCGGAGATCATCGAGCGCGTCGGTGAAGTCTGCTTCGAAGAAGGCTGCCTCTCGTTCCCCGGCATCCACGAAGAGGTCGACCGCGCCGAGCGCGTGCGGGTGCGCGCTCAAGACATCAATGGCGACAGCTTCGAGCTCGAGGCCGATGGCCTGCTCGCGATCGCCGTGCAGCATGAAAACGATCACCTCGACGGCAAGCTGCTCGTCGACCGCGTCAGCCTGTTGCGTCGCCGGCTCGTGCATCGCGCGATGATGAAGCGCGCGTCGAGCGAAGAAGCCGCCGAATAGACCCGAGCGCGGGTTCTTGCGTAAGACCTTCGTGACCTCCGCCGACGCAAAGCCGCGGGCGATTTTTTTCGGCACACCCGAGCTGGCAGCGACGTGCCTGCGCGCGCTGCTCGAGGTCGCCGATGTGCAGCTGGTCGTCAGCCAACCGGACAAGCCGCAAGGCCGCGGCATGCATGTGCTGCCCACGCCGGTAAAGCAGCTCGCGCTCGAGCGCGGCATCGAAGTGCTCCAGCCGATCAAGGTGCGTACGCCCGACTTCGCAGCGCAGCTCGCCGCCGTCCAAGCCGACGTCGGCGTGGTGGTCGCATACGGCCGCATTCTGCCGCTCGCGGTGCTCAGCGCGCCGCGCCTCGGTTGCGTGAACGTCCACGCTTCGCTCTTGCCCAAGCTGCGCGGCGCCGCGCCGATTCAATGGTCGGTCATCGAAGGCCACGAAAAGACCGGCGTGTGCTTGATGCAGATGGACGAGGGCATGGATACG
>JAYUYY010000858.1:0-8604 GCA_043752225.1 Sandaracinaceae bacterium
GTTCCTACTTGGATTCACCGGAGCGGTCATCAACTATCGACCCTAGCGACTCGCGTTGCGATTTTCACACCCATACTCGCATTGCGCCAACACCGTTGCGGATGCGGAGCCTGAGCAATTGTCCAACAGGGTGTTGGACAATTGCCACTCGAGCCAAACGACTGAGTGAAGCGTGGGCGGCGAGCAGCGGATACGCTCCGCAATCGGCTCAGGTGATCGGCGCGCTGCCGTCGGCGAGTAGCTCGACGCGGTGCGCGACGTTCGCCGGGCCGAGCTCGAGCGCGATCGTCGCGACACCCGAGCCGCGAGTCGAGAGGGTTTGCGGAGCGCGATCATCGACCATGACTTGCACCCCACCCGAGTCAAGAGTTGCGAGGTAACTGAGAGTCAAGGTCTCGATCGCGCTGGCGGGGGTGGTGAGCTGGGCGCGGACCCGCTCGACGGGCAGCAACTCGGCTGGGCGGCGCGGATTTGCGCGAAATCACGCAGCGCGAGCGCGTCGCAGCAACTCTCTGCACGTTGCGAGCACGCGGGAGAGCGATTGCGAGTAAGCTGCGCTTCCAATGACCCATACGACCTACGGTTTCGATGACGTCGGCGATCAAGCGTGGCTTTTGCTCGACGCCGTGCGTGTCTCGGCGTATGCGCGCGCGATTCGCGAGGTCGTGGGACCCAACGACGTGGTCGCCGACATCGGTACCGGCAGCGGTGTGCTCGCGGTGCTCGCGGCCAAGGCCGGTGCGCGCAAGGTGTATGCGGTGGAGCTGGGCGGCGTCGCGGATTTGGCGGCGCGGGTCTTTCGCGACAACCATGTCGACGATCGGATCGAGCTGCTGCGCGGCGATGCGCGCGACGTGCAGTTCGCGGAGCCGCCGACCGTGATCGTGAGCGAGACGCTCGGCAGCTTCGGGATCGATGAGAACATCCTCGCGCTGTTCAAGCTGCTCAAGCCGCGCTGCGCCCCGAACGTGCGCTTCTTGCCGAACACGCTGCGCATGTACTTCGCGCCGGTGTGGGACGACGGGCTCGCGATGGAGCTGCCGCGGCTCTCCGACATCGAGGGCGTGGACCTCGGCGAGGTGCGCAAGCGGCTCGTGCAGCGGCCGACGGCGCAGTACTTGAATCCCAATCAGCTGTGCGGCCCGGGTGTATGCGCGGCGTCGTTCGCGCTCTCGGAAGACGAGCTGCCCAAGACCTACAAGGCGACGCTGAGCGTCGAGCGCGCGTGCAAGGTGAACACGATCGGCTCGTGGTTCGAGACCGACCTGACCGCGGGCATCACGCTCTCGACTTCGCCGTACCTGCCGCGGACCTCGTGGATGAACATCAAGTTCCCGCTGATCCCGGAGCTGACGCTGAGCGCGGACTCCAAGCTCGAGATCGAGATCGAGCCGCGGCTCGGCGGCGGGCGCGGGCTTTGGAGCTGGACGGCGAGCGTCGGGAGCGAAACGCGCAAAGGCGATGTGCTCTCGAGCAGCGGCGGCTCGCTCAAAGATTTCGCTCAGCAGATCGGCATCGGGCTGGTCGCGGGCAATAGCTTCCTCGGCTCGCCGCAGCTCGACGCTTGGACCGCGATCTTGAACGGTGATGTCGGCGGCTCGATCGAGTCGATGGCTGCGCGCTTGCTCGCGGCTAAGCCCGGGCGCTACGCGGACTTGCCGGACGCGCGCGAAGAAGTGCTGCGCTTGCTCCACGCCTGCGACGCGATGGCGTACGAGCGCTAGGTTACGACAGCAGGCTCACAGCAGGCCGGCCACGATCGCCAGCTCGCGCAGCCGATCCTTCACGCGCTCGAAGCGCTTGCGCATGCGCGCGGCTTCGCGCTCGAGCGCGGCGCCTTCGAGCGGGGTCGGCCCATCGCCGAGCGCGATCACGAGATCGCGCCAGTCCATCGCGCGATCGACGCGCAAGATCAAAAGCATTTGATCTTCGGGTGAGAGCTGGTCGCGCAGCTCGCGCACGCGATCTTTGGTCGCGGTCTGTTGGTAGGGCGCGGTCTGGCTGCGCACGCGATCGACCAATGCTGAGAGCGAGGCGTGCTGTGAAACCGCCAGGTTGCGCTCGGGGCGGTTGCCAGCCGCGGTCACATAGTCATTGGCAGCATTGCGAGCCAATCGATAGACCCAACTGAGCACGGCGCAGCGCCACTCGAAGTCCGGTAAGCCAATCCAGAGCTTCTCGGCGACGATCGCGAAGACCTCTTCGGCGTCGCTGCGACGGCGCAAACTCGAGAGCAGAAACGCCATGATTTCGCCGCCGTAGCGCTCGATCACGAGCGTGGCCGCAGTGCCGTAGTCGTCGCCTTGGCAGGCTGCGCGCACACGCGCATCGAGCTCGGCGGACATAGCGATGGCTTGGAGGGGTTGCCTTACAAGGGAGCGAGCTGCCCCGCGTCAAATCATGCCAGGCTCGCAAGGCTAAGAGTACGGTCTCTGAGTAGAGTAGCGTCTCTTAGTCAGTGCATCCGAAACCGGTTCACACGAAATTGGGGTCGTGACGTGAGCGATCGCCCGAGTCGGCAAAGCGGCGATTCATCGGATGCGTCGGATCCATTCGACGCGCTGCTCAAGCGGGCCGCACAGCTCACGCCGTTGCCACGCGGCGAGACCCCGCGGCTCTTGCCCGGCGTCGAGATTTGGAACGGGCGCTTCCAAGTGTTGCGGCGGATCGGTGCAGGCGGCATGGGCGTCGTGCACGAAGCGATCGATCGAGTGCGCGGTGAGCGCGTCGCGCTCAAGACGCTGTCGCAGCTCGATGCGAACGGCATCTACCGCTTGAAGCACGAGTTCCGCGCGCTCGCCGAAGTGGTGCACCCGAACCTCGTGCACCTGCACGATTTGTTCGCCGGCGACGATCTGTGGATGTTCACGATGGAGCTGGTCGCAGGTGCGCCGCTCGATCGCTGGGTGCGTCCGCTCGGCACGCTCGACGAGCTGCGCTTGCGGCGCGCGCTGGCGCAGATCGTGGCCGGTGTCTCGATGATCCACGCGGCCGGCAAGCTGCATCGCGATCTCAAGCCGAGCAACGTGCTGGTGACCCCAGAGCAGCGCGTGGTGATCCTCGACTTCGGCTTGGTCGCGGATCCCGAGCCGGGCGGCGCAGGGCAAACGCTCGATGATGATCGCGGTTCGGGCACGCCTGCGTACATGGCGCCGGAGCAAGCCGCCGGTGAAGCGGCGACCGCGGCCAGCGATTGGTATGCGGTGGGCGTAATGCTGTTCGAAGCGCTGACGGGCGCGCTGCCGTTTAGCGGCGGTGCGCAGACGCTGATGCAGCGCAAGCAAGCCGAGCTCGCGCCGCGGCCGAGCGAGCTCGCGCGCAACGTTCCGGAGGATCTCGACGCGCTGTGCGCGGCGCTCTTGGTTCGCGATCCGGCGCTGCGCGCCGATGGCACCACGATCGCGGCGCTGCTGCTCGACGATGCGGCGTTGCAGCCGGACGGCGGAGCGAGCGCGCCACACAGCGCACCGCGCAAGCCGAACGCGCTCGATCTGATCGGGCGCGACACCGAGCTCGCGAGCTTGCGCGAAGCGTTCAAACTGGCGAGCGCGGGGCGCGCGGCGGTGATCTCGGTGACCGGCGAGTCGGGCGCGGGCAAGAGCTCGTTGGTCACGGCGTTCTTGGATGAGCTGCGCGCCAGCGAGCAGGCGGTGATCCTCGATGGGCGTTGCTACGAGCGCGAGTTCGTGCCGTACAAAGCGTTCGACCGCGTGGTCGATGCGCTGACGCGTTACCTGCGGCAGCTGCGCGATGTCGATGCGGCGAGCTTGATGCCGCGCGACATCGGCGCGCTCGCGCGGATCTTTCCGGTGCTCGATCGCGTGGAGGTCGTCGCCGCCCTGCCCGCTCGACCTTCAGCCGATCAGCAAGAGCTGCGGCGGCGCGCGTTCGACGCGTTCGCGGAGCTGCTTGGTCGGCTGCGCGATCGGCACATGTTGGTGGTGCATATCGATGACGCGCACTGGATCGACGACGACTCGATCCGCTTGCTCGAGCACTTGGTGAGCCGCCCGGAGCCGGTGCCGGCCATGATCATCGTGAGCCAGCGGCGTGCGATCGGCGACGGCCTGCTCGATCGCTTGATGCGCGCGGCGCACGCCGGTCGCAGCCTGCTGTTTCGCGACCTCGCGCTGCAGCCCTTGTCGCGCGAGGCGACGCGTGAGCTGGCGCGGCGCAGGCTCTCTGATGTGCCCGACTGCGAGCGGCTGGCCGAAGCGGTCGCGGCCGAGTCACAGGGCAGCCCGTTCTTCGCGATCGAGCTGTCGCGGCATGCGCTCGAGAGCAAGACGCCCGAGGAGCGCATGGCCTCGGTGTCGCTCGAGCAAGCGCTGCGCGCGCGCACGCAACAGCTCGGCGGCAGCGCGCGCGAGGTGCTGGAGCTGTTGGCGGTCGCCGCGCGTCCGACGCCGCTCGACGTGCTCGCGCTCGCGAGCGGTAGTGGCGCTGGCAAGACCGACGCGAGCGACACGGGTCAGGCGGCGCAAGCAACCGAGCCGCCGCAGCGCACGCTCGACGCGCTGCGCAGCGCACAGCTGGTGCGCGACGCAGGCGCTGGCACCTATGAGTGCTACCACGACCGCGTGCGCGTCGCGTTGATCGAGGACGTGTCGCCGCAGTGCGCGCGCGCATCACGCTCGGCTTGCGAAGGCGTGGGCGACGCGCGAGGACGCCGATCCCGAGGTGCTGTTCGAGCATTGCCACGCTTCCGAGCAGCTCACGCTGGCGGGAGGTCACGCGGTGCGCGCGGCCGAGAAAGCGGTCGGCAGCCTGGCGTTCGAGCGCAGCGCGACGTTCCTCGAGCACGCGATCGAGCTCTTGCCGCAATCCGAGGTGCAGCGGCTCGGGCTGCACGCGCGGCGCGCCGAAGCGCTCTCGCTGTGTGGCCGCTGGAACGAAGCGGCCGCGGTGTTCGAGGAGGCCGCGCGCGCGTCGAACGATCCGATCGAACGCTCGGCGCTGCGCAGGCGCTCGGCGCTGCACTTGCTCGGCTGTGGTCACGGTCAGGAAGGCCTGCCGCGTTTGCGCGAGGTATTCGTCGCGTCGGGATTGCCGTGGCCGCGCACGCGCTTGGGCGCGCTGCTCGGCGCTACGGCGCGCTTGCTCGGCTTGTGGTGGCGCGTGGTGCGGCGTCCGGATTGGGTTGCAACGCCCGAGCCGGCACGTGCGCACGCATCCAGTCAAACGACGCCAGCGAGCGAGCCGCTGCTCGAAGCCGCAAGCCTGGTGTCGCCGTACGACGTGCACCGCGGCTTGTACTTCGTCGCTGCGTTTGCGTGGCGCGCGCTGAACGGCGGTAACACCGCAGAGGCCGCGGTCGCGCTCGGAATGCTGGCCGCGCTATTTTCGACGCTGCGACCTACGCGGGAGTTGTCGCAGCGCTTGGCCCGCGATGCGTGCGCGCTCGCGCGTACGCACAAGGTCGCGAACCTCGCGAGCGCAGCGCTCACGTTTGCCGCCTTTGCGCGCTTCGCGAACGGCGATGCGCGAGAGGCGCTGGTGCTCGGCAGCGAGGCCGAGCAGATCCTGTTGCCGACGCATCGCGCGCACAACTACGAGCTCTGGAACGCGCGCAGCGTGCAGTCGCTCGCGCTGGTGCTGATGGGTCGGGTCGGCGAAGCGGCTGCGCTGTTCGAGATTAACGCGCGCCAAGCCCGCGAGGTCGGCGATCAGCTCGCGCTGGTCGGCGGCGATTCTCCGCTGCGTCACTTGGTCGCAGACGACGTGCCGCGCGCGCAGATGCTGCTCGATCAAAAGTTAGCGACGCTCGAAGGCGCCGGCAGCCGCGGCGCGCTGCACCAGCTGGTCGCCGCCGAACGCATGATGTGCGCGCTCTACGAAGGTCGCGGCGGCGAGGTGCTCGACGAGATGCAGCACCACAGCCGAGGCCTGCCGCTGACCGTGCACGATCCAAGCGTGCTGCTCGCGTGCTGCGCGCTGCAAGCTGCGCCGAGCGAGCGCACGAAAGTGCTGCGGATCGTGAATCAAACCCTGCGCCGGCTGCGCCGCGCGGTGCCCTCGCCCGCGAACGACGGCATGACCAGCCAGCTCGAAGCCGCGCTGCGCGTGATGCACGACGACATCCCCGAGGCGCGCGAGCTCTTGATCCGCGCGGCGAAGCACTACGACCGCGCCGACATGGCGCTGCACGCCGCGCTGATGCGCTACCGCTGCGGCCAGCTACAGCGCGACCCCGCGGGCGAGCGAGCCGCACGCGAGGCTGAGCGTTTCATGCGTGCGCAGGGCATCGTGCGACCGGAGGCGTGGGCGCGCATGTTCGCGGCGGGCCTCGAAGAATAGAGCGCTACTGCGGCATCGCCTTGAGCATATCGAGCGGAGGAATGCGCACGCGCTGGCCGATCGCAGGCGGTGTCCAGCGCACCGGGTGGTCGCCTTGCCAGATCAGCCACACGCGCTCCGCAGACTCGAGCGGCGTCGGCAGCTCGAAGCGGACTTTCTGCGGCATGCCGCGGGCGTTGTTCTCGAGGACGCGTACGGTCATGCGTTGAAACCGCACCACGTCGCCGGGTTTCGGCATGTCCTCGACATCGCAGAAGATGCGCTCGATCGGTGTGTAGCCCCAACCGCGCGTGGCGGTGACGTCGAGTGAATTCGCGCTGGTGCGCTCAAGCCACAGCTCCGAGCCGCCCGAGTAGAGCGCGTGCAAGCTGCGCGGGATCGGCGGCGGGTCCTTCACGCGCTGGAGCGCGGCGCCGACGTAGTTGGACAACAGCTCGATCGGCGTCGCGATCAGGATCATGTCGCGCCCGGGTGCGATCACGTCGGTGATGGCGCGGCGGCCACTCTCGAAGCGATGCACGGTGCGGAGCATGGGCACGTAGAGCAGCAGCGCGAGCGCGATGTGCACGAAGATCAGCACGCGCGCGGTCCAACGCTGGCGCGCACCGGGCGTATTGCCGCTGTGCGCGAGGCCATCCGCGATCGCGCACGCGATCCAACCAAACGCGGCAAAGCTGGTGCCGAGCAGCACGCGATCGCTCGCCATGGTCATCATCAGCGGCAAGAGGCTGAGCACGGTAGCGAGCGCGAAGAACCTACACTCGCGCGAGCGCCGCAGCGCGGGCAGCGTGAGCCAGAGCATGACGAGCGCGATCGGCAGCGCTGCGAGCCGCGCAGTGCTCTCGGGCACCAGGATGCCAGCGCCGACCAGGCTCGGCCCGAGCAGCGAGGTGACCCAGAGCGGCAGGTCGAGCACGCCTTGGCCGAGCGCCTGCAGCGGTGCGGACACGCTGCGGTAGAGCGACGAGCCCCTCAGCCCAAAGCCGGATGCTGCGTAGAACGCGGCCCACAGCATGCCGACCGCGAGCTGCGGCGCGATGCTGCGGATGCGCGCTTGGAGCGCTCTATCTTCGAGCGCGAACGCGTATGCGATCACGAACGAGAGCGACCACACGCCCGCTTCCGCCGAGCCGAGCGCGAACATCACCGCGAGCGTGCTGGCGAGCGCATAGCCAAGCGCGCCGTTCGAGCGCGCGCGTACGCGCTCGCGAGCGGCGACATGGAACACCAGCGCGAGCAGCGCGCCCAAGAGCGCGAGCAGCGTGTTGCGCCCGGAGATCCAGCCGACCGTTTGCGCGTGCGCGTCGTCAATCGCGAACATCAAGCCGGCGAGGCCCGCGATCAGCGCGGTCGGCGCGAGCTTGCGATACAAGCGCGCAGCGATCACGACGCACGCGCCGTACACCAGGATGTTGATCAGCAACATCCACACCGGCGTGTCGGGCCAGAGCGTCAGCTCCGCGGCATGCATCAGCGAGGAGACCGGTCGAAAGAATTCGATCTTGAGCTGCGGGCTGGTCCACCACGCGAGCGCGCCGGTCTCCCGACCTTCAGCGATCATCTCCGGGCTGGCGCGGAACAAGCGCCACGGCTCTGCCCCGTGCTCGACTTGCCAGCGCACGATGTAGTCGTCGGCCTGAAAGCCGAGGCGCAGCGCCGGCAACGACAACGCACACGCGAGCAGCCCGAACAGCCAAGGCGATCGCGTGCCAGACAAGAAGCGCATGGCGCGCGTCAGCATGAGCACTGCACCTGGCCATGGTGCCTAAAAAACCGCGGAATAAAGTGGGCTACCGAGCAGCGGACGCGCTTTTGACCCAAAACGCGAAGGACGCTTGTATGGTGCGAACATCAGCTTACGCGGCCGTTACCGAGCGTTCCTTCGAAGCCGAGCTCCACTATGCATGGCGCGCAAGCGGACATCTTTTGGAATATCTCGACTTGGCATCCTTACGGAGTCGTCTTAGAGCGCACGCGCATCACGCTCGAGTAACAGCAGCTCGAGGAAAACCCGGACCCCAGTCGTGAGCGTCATTCTGCCTCAGCACCAGAGCACGCGAGAACGCGCGGCCGCTGCCTACCGCAAGCGGCTCGAGCGCGCGCAGCGCGTCCTCGATGCGGTGATGGGCACGACCGATGAGCGGCGCTGGACCGCGCGCGGCTTTTGCGCTTGCTACGTCGTCTCTTTCGTCGCGGGCCTGTCGCTGTACTCGATGGATTGGTTGGCCAGCTTGCCGATCAGCGCGCGCCCGCACTCCGGATGGAGCGCTACGACCACGAGCCTCGTGGTGCTCGCGGTCTACGCGC
>JAYUYY010000859.1:0-8597 GCA_043752225.1 Sandaracinaceae bacterium
GACGATCAAGACTTCGTCGAGATCATGGTCTTCCAAGGCGAGCAACAGCTGGTCGACCACAACACGTTCCTCGGTCGCTTCACGCTCGGCGACTTGCCCACCAAGCCCGCTGGCAAAGTGAACGTCGAGGTCACCTTCCTCATGGATGCCGATGGCGTGTTGAACGTGACCGCGCGCGAGGTCTCCACGAACAAGGCCGCGTCCGTGAAGATCGCGCCTTCGAGCGGACTGTCGAAGGCGCAGGTCGAGCAGCTCGCGGATAAGCGCAAAGCCGTCGGCTAGGCGCGCGTTTTCGCCGAACACACGCGGCAAGCGAGCGTCGCGACCGGCGCGCGCGTGGCGCAGCTCACAGCGATTCTCATCGCGTCTGTGGTGAAGGTCATATTCGTGCTCGGCCCGCCACGCGATGGTCAGCGCGTGCAAACGAGCATCGCCGTCATGCACTCCTCCGCGAGACAGTCCGTGCCTCTGCTTCGCACCGATCCTCTGCTCGAGCCCGACCGGTTCTTTCCGGCGCCGAGCAGCCACCTTCATGGCGTGAGCGACGCGCAGAACGCCGCGCTCACACGCTTGCTGCAACGCTGCGATCAAGCTCGGCCGCACCTCGATACCGTCGCGGCGCTGAGCGCCTGGATCGAGCGCCACGAAGATCCCGCGCGCGTACGACGCCGCATCTCGGTCGTGCTTGCGCTGGAGCAACCAGACCGCGAACGGGTTTACGGGCTCCTCATGCCGGGAGAGCTCGAGGCTTTTCGCAGAATCGCACGCCTAAAACTGCCGGCCTGCGTGTGGGTGTTCTCATGACCATGGCCACTTTGGTAAGCTCCTCGTCCATGCCTGCCCCAATCGAGCTCCTGCGCCGGGTGCCGCTGCTCCAAAGCCTCTCCGAGGTCGAGCTGCGCGCGATCGCAGATCTCGCGACACGCCGACGTGTTCGCGTGCGCGAAACCGTCGTCCAGCAAAGCGATGCAGCCAACGAGCTGTTCGTGCTGATCAGCGGACATCTCAAAGTCGTGAGCACGGATCCAGAAGGCCGCGACGCAGGCCTTGGCGTGATGGGCCCGGGCGAAGTGTTCGGCGAGGTCGCGCTGCTCGATGGTGGCGCGCGCTCGGCGACGATCGTCGCGCTCGATCCGTGCGAGCTGCTCGTGATTCGCCGCGAGCACTGGCTGCGCTTTTTGAAGAGCTCGCCGGATACGGCGATCCAGTTGCTCGCAGTGCTAGCGGGACGTTTGCGCAGGCTCACCGAACGCACCGAAGACATCGCGTTCCTGCGTGTCGGCGAGCGGCTCGCGAAGACGATCGCGACGCTCGCGGCGAGCTACGGCGACAAGCAGCCGGATGGAAGCATCCGCCTCGCGCTCAAGATGTCGCAGCAAGAGATGGGCGACCTGGTCGGCGCGACACGCGAGAGCGCGAACAAGCAGATCCGCGCATGGGAGCAAGAAGGCCTGGTCGCGCAAGACCACGGCCACCTGATCATCCGCGACCTCGACGCGTTGCGCGCGTACCGCGAGGTCTGATCGACTGGCCAACACGCACGAGCAGCGCGGCCTCACAGAGTGAGGATCGCAACGCCCGCGCTGTTGCTAAAAGTGAACGTTGAGGCCGACGGCCAGGATGTCGAAGTTCGAACGGTAGCGGCCCGCGTTGATGATCATCGGCGGCTGGCCGTTCGCGGTGCGCGACAGCACTTGGTTCACCCTCGCGGTGCCATCGGGCGAGCCCTGTGAAGGCTCCTCGAGGACGTACTGACCGTTCGAACCGACCATACCGAAACCGGTGATTGAGCCGGCGGTCTTGTCGATGTGTTGCGACTTGCCGCCGAACATTGCGCGCTCGGTATCGATCGCAGCACGGTCCAGGTGGTCGGGCGCAGCGACGACAATGTCTTCCTGGAAAATGTGCGCGTACGAGAACACGAAGTCGACCGCGTTCGCGATGCGTACGGTGAAGCCCGTGTGCAGACCGACGCGCGAGACCGGCCAGAAGTCGATCTGCATGTAGTCCGGATTGACGCCGCGGTTCTCCCAGTGCGCGCCCGCGCTCAGACCGAAGAGACCCGGCAGGATGTTGTATGTGCCGCCCGCGCGCACTGAGACCTGATCTTGCCAGTGCTTCTCGATCACCGTGTTGGGCACCTCGGGTGTCGGAAACGTCGTGAAGGCCAACATCCCATCCATGCCGATTGGGTCGAAGTTGATAACTTGTCCCTGGCGATAGTGGATCTCCTGCTCTTGGTTCACGGAGTTCGCTTGGTACTCGACGTCAAGCTCGACGTCCCAGCGCTCGTCTTGCAGCGCATCGTGGATCGTGTCGCCGTTGGCGATATCCGATTCACCGGAGCCTGTCCCGCTCGGACGAGGCGCCAAGCGATCCGCGTAGCGAATGCCGGCGCGGAGCTTCCACGGCATCTTCTGCTTGATCGCGTCGATTTTGATGCCGACGTTGTCGTAAGGCTCGAACGCCGGATCGAAGACGCCGGTCTTGAGATCGACTGCGCCCTTGGCGTTGATCTGATCCTGCCAACGAAACGCGACCACGAGGTCGAGGTTTTCCATCGGCACGACGTGCACCGAAGCGGTCAGCGCGGGAATGAACCAGTCCTGGCCCTTCACGTGCGCGATGATGTCGTTCTGCGGTGAGGTTCCGCCGACGGCCGCTGCCATCGTGAAGTTGTTGATCGCGATCAGGCCGTACTCGAACGCCGCGCCGATGCGCAGCTCCTTCATGATGCGGTAGCCAAAGCCGAGGTTTGGAAACACGCCGAGGTTCGCTGAGCTGAGCATCATGTAGCGAGTGGGCGCCGGCCGAAGCTCGCCGCTCTTGCCGTCGATGACGCCGTACTTGCCGCCCCACCTTCCGCCGGGTTGGACAGCGGGAAAGATGAAGCCGAAGCCGATGCCTAGATCTTCGGTGACGCGCATCGTCCAGGCGATCTGCGGCACCGGGGTCACGTTCTGATCGAGGCACACCGTGTCGAGCGGGTCGCGGTAGTAGCGCTCACCGGCGGCGTAGCGGTCGGTCTCGCTCGGATCTTGGGTCGCGAGCGGAATCAACGTGAGCTCGCCGGTCTCGGGATCCGGAAGACGACTGTCAGCGCCGCCTAAGTACGTGCCCCAACCGTAGAAGCCCGCTGGGTCGACGCACGCGTCGAAGAGCGCGAGGTTGAAGTTGATGAGCAGCTGCTGACCGCGCAGCTCGGCGAGACCTGCCGGGTTGTGCGCGAGCACCATCGGGTCTTCCGGCTTCGCGGTCACCGCACCGCCGCGACCCAAGGCTTGTGCGCCTTGACCTGCGTATTCGAGACCGCCCGCGCGAGCGCGTTGCGCGCTGAGCAGCAGCGCAAGAACGAAAAGAACGCGAAAGAGAGCCGAAAAACGCATGGAATCCTCGAGCAGACGAAGCGAAAAAAAAGGTGCGGCACCCGTCATAGATGCCGCACCTGGGGCTTTCAAGGTCTCAGCTGACCTTATGAGGGATCAGAGCGTTGGGAACGCCGCACCACGAATCGCGGCGCAGTCGAACTCTTCGCCGAGATCGCCGAGGCGAACCAACGCGGAGCGCGGACCCACACTCGGGGTTTGATCGAGCGGGCCGCCACCTTGCGTTGCCGGCACAGTGATGTTCATAGGCGGCGCTTCGCCCTTCGCGATGACGTTGTACTTGGGAGCGCTCGAGTCCACGAACGTGGCGTCCGCAATCGTGCAGTCCATCTCGGGCATCCCGTCGCCGGGGGCCTTCTTGGTGCAGCCGACGACGCGCGAGTCTATGAACTCCGCTTGCGAGTCGCCCACGCCGCTCGCGCAGTCGGCGTTGATGAGACCTTCGCCACCGAGGCGCGTGCGCACGCCGATGTAAAGCGTCTCTGCCTTCACCCCTTCGTCTACGAGCGCGCCGAGCGCGTCGAGCGGAGCGCCGCGGAAGATAAACGGAAGCGGGCCGCCGATACCGCAGCCCATCGGGCTGAGCTGTTCGGCGATGCGGCCCATCTTGATCGTGATGCCGGGCTTACCGTCGCCGTCGTGATCCGGGAAGCACTGGTCGGCGCTGCCCGCAGCACAGGTGACCTCAGCCACCGTGTTCGGCCATGCGCCGTTGAGCTCCGCGAGCTCGATGCCGACGAGGCCGGTCGCGATCTCGATCGAGAGCGTGTCGTTCGGGTTGAAGCCCGTCGTGCTGCCGGTCGTGTTGAACGACGGCATTCCGGGCGCATCCCAGACCGCGTCGGGGAACTGAATCTGGAAGGCGTCGCAGTTTGCGTCGCTCTTGAAGTGCGGAAGCTCGGTGCCGCAGCCCTTGATGACGCCAAGACCGTTGCTGCCGTCGGGACAAACCTCCGAGAGCTCGCCCTTGAGGTAGACGGTGATCGTGCCGCGGCCCGGATCGACCAACGGCGGCATCACGTCATCCACCCACCACACATCGATTACGGACTTGATCGCGAAGACGCCTGAAGCGGCATCCGCGCACGCTGCGCCGGTTTGAATGTCCGCTTCGCTCTCGCAGGTGAGATCGATCATGCCGCCCGTGCCGCCGGTCGCGCCGACGCCCGCCGAGCCGCCGGTCATACCACCGCTCATGCCGCCGACCATCGTCGTGCCGCCGGTGGTACCGCTGGTTGCACCCGTGCCGCCGGTCGCCACCGTGCCGCCGACTGCGGCGCCGGCACCACTCGTAGCGCCTGCGCCAGACGTCGGGCTCATGCCCGCCGCCGCACCCGCAGCGCCGTTGTCTGACGGTTCAGGCTCCGCCGCGCAGCCGCCCAGAGAAAGTAAGCACGCCGTCGTGCCAAGGATTAAGGATTTCGTACGACTCGATCGCATGCAGGACCCCTTCGCATCTGCTCGCGCCACCGTGCGAGCTTTTGTTCTACGTAGCACCCGTGAGCTCTAGCGGCTCATCATCGCGAGCAATCGTGCATGTTCGAGGGCGCACCCTGCGACTCCAACGCGCACGCTTGCTCCTCTAATCTTCATGCCTCCACAAAGGGAAGATCACGCGATACGCAAGCGTGATGCTGATCGGCGAGAACAAGAGGTGATTGCCGTACGCCTCGGTGTTGTCGTAGCTGCCGAACGTCGATCCCGGATGGAAGAGGAACTGCAGAAAGAAAATGTCGTTCGCGCGGCGAAAGCCGGGACGCGTCGCAAGCAAGAAGCCGTAGTTGAACTGCGTGAAGCGCTCGTCGCCGAGCCCGAAGTTCATGATCTGCATCATCGGAGCGATGCCGCCCCAATCGCGATGCTTGAAGAACAACATGATGTCCGAGCGAAAGAACGCATCGGAGTCGCGCACGATCGCGTTGCGCCAATCGTACGAACGATCCGGACCGCCCTCGAAGCGCAGCGTCTGGATTGCGTTGAACAAGACGTAGTCGTTGATCGGCAACGAGACGGTCGCGCGACCTTCGCCGAAGCCCCATTCGACCGAGTCTTGATTGCCGTCGACGAAGCGAATGCGGCGCGCGTAGCGATCGAACTCTTCGGTGGCCGCGTAACTTTGGTTGCCGAACACGTTGCGATAGCCGGCCGTCGCGCCGAGCGTCAGCACCAAGAGGCGCAGCTCGGCATCGGCCTGGGTCTCGAAGAACGGCGGCGTCATCAGCGCGCTGGCGCGCAGGTTCAACTGGTTCGCCATCAAGTAGACGGGAACGCGGTGCTCGACGGTCGCTTGGATGCCCGGCAGGACCGCATCCATGAACAGGTCGGTGCCCGGAGTGCCCGCGGCGATCATGAAGTCGCGCGTCTGTTCGGCACGCGCCGACGGGACGGCCAATGCGAGCATCAGCAGGTTCAGACAAACAATTGGAAGAATCAGCTCACGCAGACGCATGGACCCAACACACCAACCCACCCTCGCTCACCCTACGTAAACAAGGTGACGCACACTAAACCAGCCGTCGAGTAATGCAAACCCCGAGGCCTCAGAGCGCAGGCTTCGCGAGTCATCACTGACGCTTACGCGCGAGCGTACGCACGCGAATAGCGCGCGAGTTTCACCGCAATCCGGCGCGACGTTGCGTTGCGGGCGCTTATCGCAACGGAAATGGCCGTATCAGCGCGCGACGGAAACGCCGTCCACGTTCGCTGCGTGCTGCTGCGGTCAGGCTTTCGAGCGTTCCGGATGAGCAGCCGATGCGATGCTCGCGCTTTCGCCGGTTGCGCTCTCGGCGCGGGCGCGCAACGCAGTCAATGTCTCGATGACGCGGTCGACGTGATGATCCGCGGAGAGCTCGTGATGGAAGCGCGCAGCGATCCGGCCCTCGCGATCGATCACGAACGTGACGCGCTGCGCTCGACTGAGCAGCGGCCACTTCACGCCATACGCGCGACAGATCTTTTCGTCAGCATCGGGCAGTAGCGGAAAGGACACGCGCTCCTTCGTCGCGAAGTCGCACTGCGCCTGTTGCTCATCGGTGCTCACGCCGACGATGCTCGCTCCGAGCTTTGCGATCTCATCCGAGCGATCGCGAAAGCGTCGCGTCTCGATCGTACACACCGGCGTAAATGCACGCGGATAGAAGTACAGCACGACCGCTTGACCGCGCAGCGTGTCGAGTCGAAATGCCTTGCCGTCGTGCGCGACGGTTTCGATCGACGGAGCGAGATCACCAACTTTGAGCGATGCCATGGGGGCGCACCCTAGCGCACGCAAAGCGCGATGCACAAAGCGCGCGCCGTGCGCGATCCACAAAGCTCAGAGCGAGAACGGATAGATCACGCGAAAGCGCGGCTTGGAGAACGGGGCGAAGCGCGCGCCGCGTACGACCCGTGCGATGCACGACCCGGCAGCAGTGCCCGCAAAATCGCCCGCGACGATCGCGTGTGTCACAGCGCCTGTGCTTGCGACCGTCAGATCGACCTCGGCGACGCCGCGCTGACCGCCCGCGCATTCGAGCACTGGCTTGCGCAGTGCATCGAGCGCCGATTGAACGTTCTCGCGCGTCGGTGTTTCGGGCAGCGGCTCGCCGCGCGGCGTGAGCTTGAGAACGCCGTCGTCGGTGGCCGCGGCTTGCGCTGCTGGCGGCTCGGCCTGCGCTTCTTCGGCCGCGCGCACGGCGGGCGCAGCTTGTGCGGCGGCCGGTGCACCTTCGGATCCGGGATGACCTTCACTGCCACCGTTGGCGCGGGTCGACGCTTTCGCTGCTGCAGGGCGCGCTGCACGAGCGGCCGCACCGGTCGCGGTTTGCGGGCTCGGCGGCGGTGCAACGGCAACGACATCGCCCAGCTCAGGGCTCGGCTGCACGGCCGCGCCCGGAGCAGGTGCGGTGACGATCGCTGGCGCTGCGGTTGCGGGCAACGTCGCGGGCGCAACCGGAGCTTCGAGCGAGGGCTCGGCGGTCGTCGGCAACGTCGGGTCGACTGCCGGTGCAGCCGTCGCCGTCGCTGCAATGGCCGGACGCTTTGGCATCGGGAAGCCACCGCGGGTGATGAGCCAACCGCCGACGCCGACTACGAGGATGGCGGCGGCGAGCAGGAGACCCAGACCCGTATGCGCGTCATCAGGTGCGCTTGGAGCAGCTCGCTCGAGCGCGACAGGAGGAGCCGCGATCGGCTCCTGCTCGACGAACGAATATTTCGCCAGCTCGCGATCGGACACGGGCTCGACCGGCTCGGGTGCACGCGCTGCAATCGCGGACGGCGCCGACCAGCGCGGTGAAGGTGCAACGCCTTTCGGGGTGGGCGTCGCAAATGGCTCGACGCGCGGCTCGTGTCGCGGCTCCTCGGATCGCAGCACGCCAAACGCGGGGCCTGGTTCCGGTCGGCGCGTGATCGCTTCAGCGGGCGGCAACGAGCGCACGGCCGGCTCGTCCAGCTGCTCGTCCGGCTGCTCATCCGGCTCTTGGCTCGTTCGCGCGATCACGTCGTCGGCGGTGATCTCCTGTGCGGGCTCTTCGACCTGCTGGGGAACGGCGGTCTGAGCATCGAGCAGCTGCTGGATCGCTTCGCCGATCGCGGCGGTCGCGGGAGGAGCGACCTCTTCCGCGATCGCGACGTTCGCACGAGCGCTGCCCGGAGGCGGCGCGGCAGCGGTGATGTGCGTATTCGGAACGCGACGCGTGTCCGGATGCGGAACCGCACCCTCGAGCAGCGCAGGCGGAGCCTGCAGCGAGCTCACACGCGGCTGCGGCTCTTGGCCGGCGACGTATGCGCCCGCCCCTTGCCAGCGCGGCGGCGACAACACTTGCGAGGCGGCCGGAGGCGGCGGAGGTCGCTTCGAAGGCACCCCGACCAGCGTGTTGCTGAACTTGCGGCGCGTGTCGTCGGCGCTCTCGGCATCGCTCGCGACCGTGCCCACGCCGTGAGTGGGCGCGCTCGGAACCGGCGGCATGTTGGGCGGCGCCGGCATGCTCGGATGCGGAAGAATTCCGGAAGGCGGCGGCTTCGCCGGACGGGCAGATAGCGCGGCTGACGGTGGGGGCGGCGGCGTTTTGCCAGCGCCTACTGCGGGCACCGTTCCAGGCGTCGTCGCCGTCGGCGGCGCTGCGGGCTTTGCGCCGGCGGCGGGTGGAGGCGGCGGAACCGAGGACCTGAACGTCCCCAGCGGCACCTTCGAACGGCGAGCCTCGTTGCTGTCCATGGGCCTGCTTTTCC
>JAYUYY010000860.1:0-3403 GCA_043752225.1 Sandaracinaceae bacterium
GCCGGCAAAGCCGTCGGGGCCCCTCCCTCTCACGAGGTTCGCTTCGCTCACTCGTTGCTGGATTCGTTCCGAACGAGTGAGCGTCGCCCGAGCGGGGAGCGGCGAGAGCGGAGCAGCCTTCGGCGCTCCCCCTTCGAGCAGTCGAACGCCGAGCGCTGTCGATCGAGCGCCGCTGCTTGAGCGGGCGAGGGCGACCGCAGCTCGGCATTCGTTGCGCGTAATTTTCCAGGGAGGGAACGCGCGTAGTAGACTGCGATCTCTCCGGAGGACGCATGTTCCAGGCCATGCTGCGTGAAGTGGTTGAAGGCACCGACGGCGCCATTGCCGGCCTTTTAATGGGCTTCGATGGCATCACGGTGGACAGCTACACCCGCGAGGGCGGGCGGCTGGACATGGAGGCGCTGGGCGGCGAGTACAGCCAGATCCTCTATCAGATCAAGCAAGCGGTGCTGGCGCTCGAGCTGGGCGAAGCGCGCGAGGTCGCGATCGCGGCGGAGAACATGACCACGGTCATCCGCCTGCTGAACGAGAGCTACTTCATCGCGCTCGCGATGACGCCGCAGGGCAACTTGGGCAAGGGCCGGTACCTGTTGCGCGTGAGCGCTCCGAAGCTCGTCGAGAGCCTGACTTAGGCTCGCGCGTGGCCGGACCCTCGAAGAAGAAGCTCGTTGCGAGCAAACCGGCGGCAATGCCGAAAGTGCTCGTGATCAGCGGGCCAAACCTAAACCTGCTCGGGTTGCGCGAGCCGGAGATCTACGGTCGCGAGACGCTCGCCGACATTCATCGCGAGCTGCGCGCCCTAGGCGCAACGCTCGGTGTCATGGTGGAATGCCGGCAAAGCAATCACGAAGGTGAGCTGCTGGATTGGATTCACGCGGGGCGGGGCAAGCTCGCGGGGCTCGTGATGAACGGCGGCGCGCTCACGCACACGTCCATCGCGCTGCGGGATGCGATCGCGGGCTGCGGGCTGCCATGCGTCGAGGTCCATCTCTCGAACATCTACGCGCGCGAGGATTTTCGGCACGTGAGCTACACCGGCGCGGTCTGCGTCGGCGTCATCACCGGCTTTGGTAAGCAGAGCTACTTGCTCGGCTTGCGCGCGCTCTCGGAACGGGTCCTTGCTCGCGCAACATGACCGCTTGCGATACCGACCGCGGTTGAGCGCGCGCGGCGTGCGCAGCTCGCGCACATGCCCGGACAAGAGATCGTTCGCGTGTGCGGGGCGTGTCGTAGGGCTTGACCCCGTCGCCGCGCAAAACCTAGGATCCAAAATGTTTCTGCGCCTTTGCGCGCGATGGACCGAGTCGGGATCCGCCCGGCAGACGGCCCCGGCACCCCTGTCCATGATCCGGAACGTTCCACTGTGAGCATCGACCGGGCCAAAGCTCTCAAGTCGGCACAGAAATACCTGGCGAAGGGGCAGCTCGATCGCGCGATCAGCGAGTACGAAAAAGTCGTCGCGCTCGATCCGAAAGATCCGCGCTCGCTGCTCAAGCTAGGCGACCTGTACACGCGCGTCGGCGACAGCAAAAACGCGGTCGCCACCTATCGCAAGGTCGCGCTGCAGTACGGCGACGAAGGCTTCTTCCTCAAAGCCGTCGCGGTGCACAAGCAGATCCTCAAGCTCGAGCCGGGCAACCTCGATGCTTGGGAAAAGCTCGGCGAGATGTACGAGGCGCTCACGCTGACGAGCGACGCGGTCGCGACGTACGAGCAAGTCGCCGACGCTGCGGCGCGCGCGGGTAAGAATGACGTCGCGCTGCGCGCGCTCGCACATGCGAGCGAGATCGAGCCCGAGAACATCGCCGCGGCGATTCGCCTGGCCGAAGCGCTCTCGAAGGCCGACAAGATCGACGATGCGGTCGAAGCGTTTCGGCGCGGCGCGGATCTTCTGAAGCGCGACGGACGCATCGAAGATTACATGAAGGTCACCGAGCGGCTGCTCTTCCACAGCCACGAGGACGTCGACCGCGCACGCGAGCTCGCCGAGCTGTACCTCGATCGGGATCGCGCCAAGCAAGCGCTCGCGCATCTTCAGACGTGCTTCAAGCACGACCCGCGCGACCCGCGCACGCTGCTGCTCTTGGGACGCGCGTTCGAGCAGCTCGGCCAAGGGCCGAAGGCTTCTTCGGTGTACCGCGAGCTCGCGCGTGTTCACGGCGCAAAAAAGGAGACCGCCGAGGAGCTGGCCGCGCTCGAACGACTGCTGCAGCTCGAGCCCAAAGACTCGGCCGCCCTGCGTCGCAAAGCGGATCTCGAGACGACGCTGGGCGATGAGGAGGTGATCGTCGTCGACGAAGAGAGCGCAGCTGCGCCGCGCCCCAAGACGAGTCGACCTCCGCCGGGCGACGAAGTCGGCACGGAGCTCGAGGTCGCACGGCTACTCGCTGAGTGTGAGGTGTTCGAGCGCTATCGCCTGCGCGACCGCGTGATCGCCCAGCTCAAAAAGATCGTGTCGATCGCGCCCAAGCACGTGCAGGCGCGCGAAAAGCTCGCGGTTCTGACCGAGGGCGCCGATCCGAACGCCGTCGAACAGTGGCTCGCGCTCGCTGATCTGGTCGCGCCGACCAATCCGCAGAGCGGTCGCGAGTACCTCGAGAAGGCCGCGAAGCTCTCGCCGGGCAACGCCCGGATCGCTGCACGGCTCGAGCAGCTCGCCGAGCTCGCGACGGAAGCTGCGCAAGCTGCGGACGACGACGACGAAGTGATGATCGTCGACGAGGATGAAGACGAGGCGAGCTTCGCGGACATCGGCGCATCCGAGCCGCCGCGCGTCCAGGCCGGAAGGGCGGCGCAGCCGATCGCGGGATCGAGCGAAGAGCTGGACGATGAGCCGGAGCTCGAGCTCGACACTGATCAGGATGTCGAAGAGCTCGGCATCAGCGACGACGACTTGGTGGAGAGTGATTCCCTGGTGCCGCCTGCCCCGGCGCGTACCCGGCGTTCGACCCAACCGGGACCTCCGTCGGTCGCGCCTTCGGCAATCGCTCCTGCTCCTGCGCTTGCCGCTGCCGCAGCGGACGAAGAGCTGCCGGTGCGCGTGAGCGACGCGCTCGAAGAAGCCAACTTCTACCTCTCGCAAGAGCTCTACGAGGAAGCGCGCGAGGTCTTGTTCGATGCGCTCGGCGATGAGCCCGGACACGCGGCGCTGCTCGCGAAGCTGCGCGACCTCGACGCGATGGAGCAAGCCGGGCGCGAGCCCGCGCCTGCACAACCGGCCGCTGACGACGACGACGACGATTCGCCCGAGATCTCAACCGAGCCGACCTCGCTCGTGCTCGAGGATCAGAGCTTTGCGCTCGCCGAGAAGCTGGCCGAGGAATCGATCGGCGTATCGGCTCCGTCCGGTCCGGTGGACGTCTCCGATGTGCTCGCGCAGTTCAAGGAGGGCGTGCGGCGTCAG
>JAYUYY010000861.1:0-3400 GCA_043752225.1 Sandaracinaceae bacterium
CCGCGAGCTGCGCATGCGTGACGAGCACGCCTTTGGGCGCGGAGGTCGAGCCCGAGGTGTATTGAAGCAGCGCCGGCTGATCTGGCTGCGGCGGCGCAAGATGTAAATCGAACGGCGCGCTCGGCAAATCCGCGAGCGGCGCGTGCGGATCGCGCGACTCGCGTGACTCGCGCGCCTCGTGCGACCCGTCGACCGCGATGAGCTCGGCGCGGGCCACGGCGTTCGCCAGCTCGGCGTGGCCGCGGAGGATCTCGATCGTGGCTGCTGTGGTCAACACCACGTGCGGCTCACAGTCCGCGCAGATCGCGCGGATGCGCGGCATCGTGCGCGCGAGCCCAGTCCGCGTCGGCGGATACGCGGGGACTGCGATCGCGCCGGCATAGAAACAGCCGAGCAGGCTGCACACGTAGTCGAGCCCCGCCGGGCACAACACCAGCACCGGCTTGCCGACCGCTCGATGCGCGTTCAGCGTCCGTGCGATCGCGCGCGCACGTCGGTCGAGCTCAACGTAGCTGAGCTCGGCGCTGATGCGTTCGCCGTCGGCGAAGAATGCATACGCGCGGTCGTTGGGCCGCTCCGTGGCCCAGCGCTGCGCGAGGTCGACGAGGGTGGGACGACAACTCTCCGCGACCATGCTCCGCGCAATGTGCACTAAAGCGCAGACGCAAAGCAAAGGACGGTGTGCTTCATACGGCGCTGTGCAGACTCTGAACAAGAGTCATCGAGAGTCATCACAGCGGCCGCAAAGGACATCCGAGGCCACAGTGAGTCGCGACGAAGTGTGTCGGAAATCGCTCATTCACGAACGAGCGCAATGTTAGGCTCCGCGAACCTTATGCGCTGAGGCTGTCTTCGTGCGCATCGTTCCGCGAGTCGAAGTCGAGCTTGAATGCGCGCCTGGATCGTCGGCAGATCTGAGCGAGCTTTGCGGCTTTCGAGAGCGCGCGGTGTGCACAGGAGTGCTCGTCGAGGTCGCGTTGATCGCGGCGCGCGAGCTCAATCCCGAACGCTGTGAGCTGGCAGAGCTGAAGCTCGCCGGGCACGCGCCGCTCGCTGCAGGGCTCGTCTTGTTCGGTTGCGGACACGACGGCGGTATCGAGATCGTGAGCGGACCGCTGGCCGACGCGCATACACCGAGAGCGCATCGGGCGAGCACCCACGCGGTGGCGCGGCTCGGCACGGGCCATGCGTCGAGCCTTGCGCCGGACGTGATTCCTGTCGCTCGCGCTCACCCGCGCGATGCAGGCTTGCTCGAGTATGTTCGCAAGCGCGCAGGGCATCGCGAGGCTCGAGCGTGGATCACAGATGCCGGCCGCTCCGAGGATCGGCGCAGCGTCCAGCTGACGCTCGACTCGCGACAGCTCGCCGACGTCGAAGCGTACGTGTTGCATCCGCTGCTCTGGGAAGCGGCGCTCGCGGTGCTGGAGCTACAGCGTGATGGCACCGCGCAGCGCGCGCATGGGCTGCAGCCCATCACGGCGCGCGGGCTGCGCGTGCTTGAGCCCGGCGCAGCGGTGACCGGCGTCGAGCTGCATTTCGAGCAACCGCAGAGCGCGGCCGTGCGCTGGCTGAATGCGCGCGGGCAAGTCGTGGCGGACATCAAGGCGCTCACGCTCGAGGATCCAGCAGCCGAGAACGCGAGCTGCGATGCGTTGAGCGTGCTGCGCGCCACACGCGTGATGCACGCGACGCTCGGCAAGCACCCGGCGCATGCCGAAGAGCCGTTGACCGATCTCGGTGTGTCGTCGATCGACCGCACGCGCCTAGCTTCGGCGCTGGCCGCGGACTTCGGTCATCGGCCGACGCTGCTCGACGTGTTCGCCTGCGAGACGCTCGCCGCGCTCGCACGGTTGTTTGCGAGCCCGCCCGTGCGAATGCCGGTTGCTGCCCCGGCCTTCTCGAGCGTGGCTCCGGTGCTCGAGGATGAAGTCGCGCGCGTGCCAGCGCCGGATTTGCGCTTCGCGCTCTCCACCGCGCAGCGCCAGGTATGGGCGCTGTGCTCCGTTGCGCCCGAGACACCGCGCTGCCACATCCACGTGCGCTTGCGCTGCCAAGGCGTGCTCGACCTCGCGTGCTTGCGCGAGGCCTTGCAGCGCTTGATGGAGCGGCACGCGGCGTTGCGCAGCGTCGTCGAGCTGCGCGGCGACGAGCCGCTGCAACGCGTGCTCGAGCCCAAGCCGGTCGTGCTCGAGTGGATTGAAACCGGCTCGCAGAGCGTGGAAGAGTTGAGCGCGGAGCACGCGGGTCGGCTGTTCGATCTCGAACGCGGGCCGCTCGTGCGCTTTGCGGTGCTGCGACTCGCGCCCGAGACGCACGCCTTGCTGATCACGCTGCACCACGTGATCGCGGACGGTCTGAGTCTAGAGATCTTGGTCCGCGAGCTGGCTGCGCTCTACGTGGATCTCGACGTGCTCGGCGACGAGCGCCCCGGCTTGCCCTACCTCGCGCAGGTCGCGGCGGGCTCTGCGCCAAGCGCTCGAGACATCCACATCTCGGGCGTGTTCGCGAGCCGCGCCAACGCGCACGGCGATTCGGCGCGCCGCTTGCCGCTCGCGCGCGACCGCAGCGCGGAGCCCGACGCGCAACCGGGGCGCGGCGCACGCGTGGCCGTGCCGTGCGATGCGCATCGCGCCGCGGCATTGCGCGCCTTTGCGCAACGCGAGCACGTCTCGCTGTTTGCGCTGCTCTCGGCTGCGTATGCGTACGTGCTCGCGCGCCACGTCGGTCAAGACGATGTGGTGATCGGCATCGTGAGCGCGGGTCGCAGCAGCCTCGCTGAGCTCGAGGCGATCGGCATGTTCGCGCGCAGCGTGCCTCTGCACGCGACGATCGATCCCGCGCAGAGCTTGTCCGCGCTCGCGCGCGCGATTCACGCCCTCGGCCTTCGCCACGCGCTTCACTCCGCGGACAGCACGCGTGAAAGCAATCCGGACGAGCCGCAAGCATTCGCAGCCACCGCGCTCTTCCAGCAATGGAGCACGCGCGCGATCGAGTCGCGCTCGCTGAACGAAGCTGCGCGCCCGAGCGTGCGCTGGACGCTCGAGCTGGATTCGCCCGACGGCGCGCCCGCGGGCTTTTGCCGTTCCGAGCTCGAGCTCCTGGTCGGCGATCTCGGCGAGAGTCTCTCGATCTCGCTCCAGTACGACGTGAGCGCGCTGCGGCTCGAGACGGTGGATTGGTTGGCGGCGGCGCTCGACCATGTGCTGGCTGCGAGCTGCGCCGAGCCTGAGCAGAGCTTGAGCGCGCTGCACGCCGCGCCGCGATCGTGCTCGCTGGTGGGAGCGTGCCTCGCGATCGACCCCACGCGCTGCGCGCAGGACTTGATCGCCGAGCGGGCGAGCGCGACGCCGCACGCGATCGCGCTGCGCGACGCGACGGCCACGCTCAGCTACGCCGAGCT
>JAYUYY010000862.1:0-8562 GCA_043752225.1 Sandaracinaceae bacterium
CAGCGATGCGCTGGGTCGCAGCTGCGTCGACATCGATGAGTGCGCGACCCAAGTGGATACGTGCGACGCGCTGCCGGATGCGTGCGCCGATCTCGACGGCGGCTACGCGTGCGTGTGTCCCGACGGCTATGTGGACTTTTTCGGCGATGGAAGCCGGTGCGACAACATCGACGAATGCGCGCTGTCGCTGGACGAATGCGACAACGATCCGATCGCCGACTGCATGGATACGGACGGCTCGTATGTCTGCATTTGCCCGGACGGAATGGACGAGGGTACCGGCGCCGCCGCGCGAGAGTGCGTCGACATCGACGAGTGCTTGCGCGACGAAGACTCGTGCGACGACACGCCCAACGCCTGCCACGACCTGGCACCTGGCTATAGGTGCGAATGCCCGCTCGGCTATCTCGATCGAAACGCCAACGCGACCGACTGCGAGCCGATCCGAATCCCGCTCAATCAGCCCGAGGGCCTGCCTTATCTCGGCGTCTTCGAGCGCGGTTTCTATCCCGGCGGCAACACCATGCCCGCGGCGCACCGCGCGGCAGGCATTGAAATCGCAAGCCAGCTTCAGCCGCTCGACGTCGCGGGTAACCCTGACTCCAATGGAAAGATCGTGATGCTCTCGATCGGCATGTCGAACGCGCAGGAAGAATTCTGCGTGCCGTATGCAGAGACTCCACCGCGTCTCGATCCGGCTGATCCGACGCGCGTCGTCTGCGATCCGTGGACGTTCATGGGACGCTCTCGCAACGTCTCGGAGCCGCTCAACCGCACCACGTTGATGATCGTAAACGGCGCGTACCCCGGTGAAGATGCGCCCGCGTGGGTAAGCACGACCAGTGGATCGACCTTCAATGTGGTGCCGGCGAATCCGAATTTTTCGATCGCGTATGGCAACTACAATCGCATTCGAGACCACGTGTTGCCGCGCTACACGCCGGCCGTATCGGAGGCGCAGATTCAAGTCGTTTGGATCAAGCTCGCGACCGGAGGCGCGACCGTGTCTCTGCCTGACGCGAACGCCGACGCCTACAACCTCGAGCGCTCCCTCGGCAGGGTCTTGCGTACCGCGAAATCGCGCTACCCCAACTTGAAGTTAGCCTTCCTCACGAGCCGGATGTACGGCGGATACGGGCAGGGCACCTTCTCGAGCGTCGAGCCGTATTCCTACGAAGGCGGCTTCTCGGTGAAGTGGCTGATCGAAGCGCAGGTCGAACAGATGTCGAACGGCGGCACGCTCGTCGATCCGGTCGCCGGTGACCTCAACTACGACAGCGGCGTTGCACCGTGGGTCGCGTGGGGCCCGTATTTGTGGGCCGACGGCGCAACCTCGCGCGCAGTCGATGGCCTGAGTTGGGCACCCGAGGAGATCACGCCCGACGGAACGCACCCGACGGTGTGGGGGCAGAGTAAGGTTGGATTGCTGCTCATGCAGTTCTTCCAGACGTCGCCGTTCACGACCTGTTGGTTCATGGAAGCGGGCGTGTGCCAGTGAATCGTTAGCTCTGGGGCTTGCGATGGTTGGGGCTTGCGACGCTGTCGCTCGCGCCTAGGTCTCACTCAGACCTATGCGTGCGCGCGCTGCGCAGCGGAATCAAAGGGGAGCCCCATGCAATGCTCGGAACGGACTGAATCCACGTGGAAGGTCAGCCAGCCGCCGATCGAGACGTCACCCCTCAACGTCGATCGCGAAACCGACGTCTGTGTAGTGGGCGCGGGCATCGTAGGCATGAGCGTCGCGTACGAGCTCGCGCGCGCCGGGCGCCGCGTGATCGTGCTCGACGACAACGCGATCGGTGGGGGCGAGACCGCGCAGACCACCGCGCACCTCGCGAGCGCGCTCGACGATCACTACTACAAGCTCGAGCAGCTGCACGGCTTGGAAGGCGCGCGGCTCGCGTTCGAGAGCCACGCGGCCGCGATCGATCGGATCGAAGCGATCGTGCACGACGAAGGCATCGACTGCGACTTCGAGCGCCTGCCCGGCTACTTGTTCCTCGGGCCGGGCGATGCGCCCGAGCTGCTCGATCGCGAGCTGCGGGCGGTGCAACGCGCAGGCTGCAAAGATGCCGAGCGCTTGCCGCGCGCTCCGCTCGCACCGTTCGACACCGGCCAGTGCCTGCGCTTTCCGCGCCAAGCGCAGTTCCACCCGTTGCGCTACATCGCGGGCTTGGTCGAAGCCACGCGCCGCTTCGGGGTCGAGATCTTCACCGGCACGCACGTCGCGGAGATTCATGGCGGCCGCACACCGAACGTCGTCACCTCGAGCGGGCGCACCGTTCGGGCGAGCACGATCGTCGTCGCGACCAACGTGCCCGTAAACGACCGCGTCGCGATCCACACCAAGCAAGCGCCGTATCGAACCTTCGTGGTGACGCTGCGCCTGCCTCGCAACACGATGGCGCCCGCGCTGTACTGGGACACCGGCAACCCGTACCACTACGTTCGCTTGCACGCGCCGCTCGCGCATAACACCGAGGATGCGCTCTTGATCGTCGGCGGCGAAGATCATCGCACCGGTCATTTCGATGACGCGCCCGAACGCTTTGCGCGGCTCGAGTCGTGGGCGCGCACGAGGTTCTCGACCGCGAGCGAGGTCGTACACCGCTGGTCGGGCCAGGTGCTCGAGCCGATCGATGGGCTCGCGTTCATCGGACGCAATCCCGGCGACAGCGGCAACGTGCTGATCGCGACCGGGGATTCGGGCAACGGCATGACCCACGGCGTGATCGCCGGCATGCTGCTGCGCGATCTGGTGCTCGAGAAAACCAATCCTTGGGAAAAGCTTTACGATCCGTCGCGCAAGAATCTCAGAGCGATCAAAGAGTACGCGAGCAACAACCTCGCGGTCGCCGCGAGCTATGCCGATTGGCTCAAGCCGGGCACGGTCTCTTCGGTTCGAGACATCGCGCCGGGGCAGGGCGCGGTGATCCAGCGCGGCGCGCGCAAGCTCGCGGTGCATCGCGACAACACCGGCGCCTTGCGCGTGTGCTCGGCCGTGTGCCCGCACCTCGGAGGCGTCGTGCACTGGAACTCGGTCGAGCGCAGCTGGGACTGTCCGGCGCACGGCTCGCGCTTCAGCTCGACCGGTGAGGTGCTCAACGGTCCGGCGCTCGCGGGCCTCAAGCGCGTGCAGAGCGATGACCTGGAGAAGACGCCAAAGACCCCGACCGCGCCCGCCGAGGTGGTACGTCGCTAGCTTTTGCCAGCGATTTTGCTGGAGTTGTTACGGTAGTTGACATCATGCGTTTCGAGTCGTAATAAAACGACTCGTGACACGTTCATTGCCGCCCGCCGTGAGCTCGCGCAGCGTGCTGCTCAACTTGCTTCGAGTGGCGCCGGAACGGTCGTTGCCGGTGCGTGAGCTCTTGGCGATCGGCGCGCTGTTTGGCTTCACACACAACGCGCTGCGCGTGGCGATGACGCGGCTGGTCGTCGAAGGCCTCTTGGAAGGCGACGAGCGCGGCTTCTATCGCCTGGGCCCAAAGGCGGGTGCGGTCCAAGCGCACGTCGATGACTGGCGTCGCGGCGAAGCGCGGATGAAACCTTGGAACGAGCAGTGGCTTGCGGTCGCGCTGCCGGGCAAGCCCGAGCGCAGCGCGCGCCGCGCATCGCTGACCGCGCTCGATCGCCTCGGCTTTCGCGAAGGCTTGTCCGGCCTATGGGTGCGGCCGGACAACCTCGCGCAACCGTTTTCGACCACGGTCGAGCAGCTGCGCGCGCTCGATCTCGAAGAGGCCGCGGAGCCTCTTCGCGCGCACGACTTCGCTGCGCGCGTGACCCAGCGCTTCGCGACCGAGCTGTGGCCGATCGCCAGCTTGGTGCGCGGCTATGAGCGCGCGCTGCGCGAGCTCGAGTGCAGCCTCGCGCGGCTGCCAGCGCTGCCAAGGGAAGCCGCGCTCGTGCAGAGCTTCTTGGTGGGCGGTGAGGCGATCCGCGTGCTCGCGACCGATCCGTTGCTGCCGCCGCAGCTGATCGATGTCGATGCGCGCAAGCGCCTGACCGAGCTGATGTTGCGCTACGACGCGGTCGGTCATCGCTTGTGGCGCGACTTCGGAGGCGCCGCGGCTTCAATCAGCGCCGCGGCTTCAATCAGCGCCGCGGCTTCAATCAGCGCCGCGGCTTCGGACACCGCGCTCAGCGCGGGCAACGGGCGCGCATCGTCAGGAGGCTCGCGTGCTCGTTGATGCCGAAGACTACTTACCGCGCGAGCGTTTGGCGGAGCTGCGCCGGATCGATCCGCTGCGCGGCCTTGCCTCCGTGGTCTGGACGTGGGGTTGGATCGGCGCGTGCTTCGCGCTCTACATCCTCTATCCGTCCGCGCTCAGCGTCGCGCTCGCGTGGGTCGTGATGAGCGGGCGACACCTCGCGCTCGCGATCCTGATGCACGAAGGCGCGCACGGCCTGCTCTTGCGCAACAAGAGTTGGAACGACCGCATCGGCCAATGGCTGACCGCGTATCCAATGATGACGGATATGCAGCTGTATCGACGGTTGCACTTTCAACATCACCGCCACACTTGGACCGAGCGCGATCCCGATCGCGCGCTCGCCGCCGCGTTGCCGGTCAGCCGCGAAAGCTTCAAGCGCAAGATGATCCGCGACCTCTCCGGGCAAACCGCGTATCAGCGCCATCGCTTCTACGCGCGCTTCGTCACCGGTCTTACGCCGCAGGGCAAAGGCCTCGAGGGTAAGTCGTGGTGGCGCGTCGTAGGCGCGTTCGCATCGACGCAGCGCGGATTCTTGATCACGCACGCGATCATGCTGGCGGCGTCGATCGCGGCCGGTCACGCCGAAGCGTACCTGCTGATCTGGTGGTTGCCGGCTTGGACCGGGTACTCGGTCGTGCTGCGGCTGCGGAGCATCGCCGAGCATGCGTGCGTGTCCGATCCGAACGATCCGCTGCGCCAAACCCGCACCACGCTCGCGCCTGGCTGGCTGAGGTTTCTGCTCGCGCCGCACCACGTCAACTACCACCTCGAGCATCACCTGTTCATGACCGTGCCGCACTACAACCTGCCGCGCGCGCATCGCCTGCTGCGCGAGGCCGGCGTGCTCGAGCGCGCCGAGGTCGCGCGCAGCTATCTCGATGTGCTGCGCGTCGCGACCTCGGCGTAGAGGCTCTAGCACGCGAAGCTTTACCGTCTCCGAACGAGGAGCTTTCGCTGGCGGCGCGCTGCGTCTACACGAACCGGATGCGTACCTCCCCGTTGATCGTGCTAGCGCTGTCGCTGATCGCTTGCTCATCCAAAGCGCCCGACGACTCGCCGCAGCCGAATGCCGGTGCGAGCGCCGACGGCGTAAGCGGCGTGAATGGCGCAAGCGGTGTGAATGGCGCAAGCGGCGTGACGGGCGGAACGGGTGCGATCAGCGGCGCGGGCGTAGGCGGTGCGGAGGCGACCGGTGGTCAGGCCGGCGTCGGGGGTGCTCCGATGCTCGATGCCGGGATGCTCGACGGTGGAGGCACGGCCGGGACGATGGGCGAGCCCGCGGTGACCGAGTGCGACGGGATGGCGTTGCCACCGCGTGCCATTCGCAGCGCGACGCCGCCTGCGATTGGGCCCATCGCCGCAGGCTTGCCCGACTACTGGCCGACCGACGGTTGGCAGAGCATGGACCCGGCGATGCTCGGACTCGATCCGAGCAAGCTCGACGCAGCGGTCAACTTCGACACCATGTTCTCGAGCTCACAGGCGGTGCTCGTGGTGCGCCACGGCTACATCGCGGCCGAGAAATACTTCGGCAGCTTCAGCGCGAGCACGCGGCACGAGAGCTACTCGATGGCCAAGAGCTTCTCGAGCGCGCTGATCGGCATCGCGATCGAGCAAGGCTTGCTGACCGGCATCGATGAGACACTCTGCACGTATTACCCGAGTGACTGGGATTGCGCGGATACGAGCGATCCGCGCAGCCGCATCACGATCGAGCATGCGATGAACATCTCGACCGGCCTGCAGTGGAGCGAGGATTGGCGCACCGGCGCGTCAGGGCCCAACGATGCGGTGAGCTTCAACCTGCTCTCCACCGCGCTCGCGCGCGAAGCGGTCGAAGAGCCCGGCACGCGCGTGCGCTACTCGACCGGCGATCCCGCGCTGCTCACGGGCGTGCTGCAAGGCGCGACCGGCATGAGCGCGCTCGAATACGCGCGCGAGGTGCTGTTCACGCCGATCGGCATCGCGGGGGTGCAGTGGAACAACGATCTAAGCGGTCGCACGACGACCTATGCGGGCTTGCAAGCGACGGCGAGCGAGTACGCGAAGTTCGGCTATCTGTTCCTGAACCGCGGCGCGTGGGATGGCGAGCAGATCGTGCCCGCCGATTGGGTCGACTTCACCACTCAAGGGCAAGCGCCCTGCGAGGATTGGTATCGCTACCTGTGGCATCAGAATCCGCCCGTGCGGCTCGGCATGCAGGACCCTTCGTGCGACGCGCTGTTCTGTCACCCGACGGCGTTCGCGGACCTGCCGCCCGACACGTTCTTCGCCGAAGGCGTGAACGGCCAGTTCATCTTCATCGTGCCTTCCGCGGACATGGTGATCGTGCGGCTCGCGAACGACAGCTCGGGCAGCGAGCACTGGGACGAGTACGCGCACGAGTTTCTGGGCCTGATGCTCGACGCCGTGCTGTGACCGGTGAGCTGCGAGCAGTTGAATGACCCGAGCTGCTGACTCACGATGCCGAGCATGACGCTCGAACACACCGACAAGCTCCGCGCCACGCTTCATGAGCTCGAGACCGAGATGGCTTCGCTCGCGGGACCCGAGCTCGATCCAGAAACCCGCGCGCTGCTCGAGGAAACCGTCAGCGCGCTGCAAGCGAAGCTCGCGAAGCAACCGGTAGCGGTCGAGCCGCAATCGCTCGCCGATCGCCTGACGGAATCGGCCGCAGCGCTCGAGGTCTCGCACCCGACGCTCTTCGGCGTGGTGAGCCGCACGGCCGATGCGCTCTCGCGCATCGGCATTTAATTATCGGGGAAACGTGCGCCGTTTCCCCGCCCGCTGGGCAAAGCCCCTCGGGCCCCACCCCTTCACGAGGTGAGCTTCGCTCACGCGTCGTGTTGTGCGTGCCAACGCCAACTTACGGCGTGCCGTCGATGCAGAGCAGGACCTCGACCTCGGGGGCGGGGTGGACGTCGAAGCAGGTGTCATAGGTCGTGCCGACCGCTGCGGCGACGCCTTGGCAGTATCCGCTCGGTCCCTGTGCGCCTTCGCAACCTGCGCCGCACACGCCGTTCGGTGCGCAGCGAAGCATGGGCGAGCCTGCGCACGCGCCACCGACGCCGCCTGCGCACGGGCTGCCGAGGAATGAGCCGGTCGGCAAGCACGCGTCTTGCGACATCAGGCACGAGTAGCCGGTGGGGCAAAGGTTGCCGTCGCCCACGCACGCGGTCGTGCAGAAGTCGATCGACGTCGGGCTCGCGACACAGGTCAACGCGGGGCTGACCGTTCCGCAGACCGCGTCGCCGCTCGCGAAGATCGTGAGCGCTTCGCATTGCACGGCGCACACGTTGTTCGTGCAGAACATGTCGGCGTCCGGCAAGCCGCTCAGGTTCTCGTCGCACTCATCGCCGACGCTGCCGCGGCACGGGCTGCCCGGATAGGTGCCGCGCGGTAAGCAGACCGGCTCGTCGAAGATGCCGCTCGCGCACGAGAGCGTGTCCGAGACCGCGTTGCACAAAGTCTCGCCGCCAGCGCTGCACTGGTAGAGGCACTTGTCGTCTTTGCACGCCATGCCGGCATCGCAGAGATCGCCGGCCGCGCACGGGCCACCGGGGTATGCACCGCGCGGCAAGCACACATCGGTCGTGCCGCCGAACGCGTCCGCGGTACAGAGCAAGCTCGCGTCGATCGCGTCGCACAGCAGGTCGCCACCGGCTGCGTCGTCGCAGGTGATCAGGCATTTATCTCGAGCGCAGATCATCGGCACGCTCAAGCTGCCGATCGCGAGCGGCGCGCACGCGTCGTCGTCGTCGCACGGACCGCCCGGAAACGAGCCGCCGGGCAAACAGGTCGGCGCATCGAATACGCCTTCAGCGCAGCTCAGCGTCGGCGAAATGTCTTGGCACAACGCGTTGCCGCCCGCTGCGCAGCTGGCAAGGCACACGTTGTCTTCGCAGGTCATCGGCGTGACGGTGACGTTGCCGTCGTCGTCGCGCACGCTGAGCGCGCTGCACGGTGAGCGCAGATCGGGGCGGCACGCGCTGCCTGGAAACGCTCCCGTGGGCAAACACGCGCCGAGCGTCGGCTCGCAGCTCAAGCCGGCGTGCAGGTCACTGCATTGGCCGTCGTCTTCAGGGCACTTCGCCATGCACTGACCGCCCGCGCCGCCGACGCAGACGGTGTCTTCGTCGTCGCACTGGCCTTCGCCATCGCAGCGCGCGGGCGGTTGGCAGACGCCCTCCATACACACTGCACCGGCCGAGCAGTCTTCGGTGCTCGCGCACAGCGGAGGCACGCACAACCCGCTGTGCATGGGATCCTCGGGCAACGGTTGGCAGACCTCGTTGCTCGCGCAGACCTCTTCGGGGCTCAGCGGATCGCACGCGGGCAAGCACACCGC
>JAYUYY010000863.1:0-3375 GCA_043752225.1 Sandaracinaceae bacterium
AGCGCGGAAACAAAGGCGAGCAGCGCTTCCGCCATCGCAGCGTCCCGCGCGCCAGAGTGAGCTTGCATGAGGCCATCGCGAAGCTCGGCGAGCCGTGTCTCGACGGCTTCCCCGCGCCCCCACGCCTTTAGCCACTCGACGCACGCTGCCGGGCGCAGCTCTTCCTCTGGCACGTACTCGAGCGCCGGGCCTACACATCGAGCAGCAGCTGCCACGAGCCGCCGCCGATCGATTGCTAGGCGAGCGCCGAGAGCGAGCAACCAATCGCCGCGCGGACAGCTCGTCCACACTCGCTCGAAGTCATCGCCAAACGGGCGCGCCCATTCGACCAGATCGTGCTGCGCACCTGCCGCCGCGAGCCACGCGTGCACTTCGTCGCTGCTCGTCATCGGGTTGGCTTCCATCACTGCGGAGCGAGCTGATCCATCATGAAGTCGGTGGTCCCGAGCGCATCCTTGGGTTGTGCCATCTTCGTCGGCGCCGTGCCTTCAACGAACACTTCATCCATCGCACCTGGCATGCCCGCGTACGCGCGCAACCCGCTCGCCGGATCGATCGCCACGTGCTCGACGCCTGCGGGCACCGGAAACGCGACCGCTGGGCGTCCCTTGGTCGCGGATCGCATGAAATCGATCCAGATCGGCAACGCGCTTTTCGCACCGCTCTCGCCTTTGCCGAGCGGCCGGTGATCGTCGTAGCCGACCCAGACGCCCGCGACGAGCTCGGACGTGTAGCCGACGAACCACGCGTCGCGCGCGTCGTTGCTGGTGCCGGTCTTACCCGCAGTGGGACGCTCGAGCTTTTTAGCAGCTTGCGCGGTGCCGGACTGCACGACGCTCTGCAGCATGCTCGTGAGCACGTACGCAGCCGCGGGACGCAACACCTGCGACGCAGGCGCGGGCTTGCCGAGCTTCACGCTGCGTCCGTGGCTGTCGTAGATCGCGCGCACGATGCGATGCGGCGCAAAACGCCCGCCCGCTGCGAACGACGCATACGCGTTGACCAGCTCGATCGGCCGCACGCCGCTCGCGCCGAGCGCCAGCGCCAGCGATGGATCGAGCGCGGTCGTAATGCCGAGCTTGCGCGCGAAGTCGACGACCGCGACCGGCGTCATCTCGGTCATCACGCGCACCGCGATCAGGTTGATCGATTGCGCGAGCGCTTCGCGCAACCGCACGGCGCCAGCGAAGCTCCATGTCTCGTAGTTGCTCGGACGCCACTTGTCGAAGACTTCAGGTGCGTCGAGCACCATGCTCGCAGGCGTGAATTTTCCGCTGTCGATCGCGAGCGCGTACGTGATCGGCTTCCACGTGCTGCCCGGCTGTCGCACCGCATGGAGCGCGCGGTTGAAGCCATACTCAGCCGTGTCGCCCGAGACGAGCGCAAGCACATCGCGGCTGCGCGGATCGATCACCACCGCCGCGGCTTCGGGCCCGAGCTCCAAACGCCCCACCGCCGGCGATGCTGCCGCGTCTTCGATCGAGACGCGCGCGGTGCTGCGCCGCGGCGCGAACTGACTCGCGACGAGCTGCTTGGGATTGAAGCGGCGGACATCGGTGAGCCGCGTCGTCACGGCGTGACCGCCGACGTCGAGCGTGATCAGCCCTTTGGAGTCGTCGGTCCGGGTCACCACGCCGTCATAGGTCCGGCCGTTCTGCAGCTTCTTCACGGCGATGCTCTTGGCCGGCTTGCGTGGAACGTCGAGCGCGCCGACCAAGCCATGCCGCTCGTCGATCACGCCGAGCCCTTCGCGCAGCGATGCCCGCACCGTCTTCTGCAGCTCGAGATCGAGCGTCGTCTCGATCCGATAGCCGCCCAAGCGAGCGGCCTCTGCGCCGACCAATGAAGTGAGCAGCTCGCGCGCGTAGCTCGCCACCTCGGGCGCATCGGTACGCGACTCGGAGCCCGTTCCGACCTTGACCGGCTCGCGCTGCGCCGCCTCGATCTCGGCGAGCGGCAGGTCATCCCAGTACGCAGCGCGCTTCTGCGCGAGCTGTCCGAGCACGTAGAGCTGGCGCTTACGCGCCGCTTCCGGATGCGTGATCGGCGAGAGTCTCGAGGGCGCTTGCGGCAAACCGGCGATTAAGCTGGCTTCGCTCAAGCTCAGCTTCGAGACGTCCTTGCCGAAGTAGAACCGCGAGGCTTCTTGAACGCCGTAGCGCCCGTGGCCGAAGTTGATGTGGTTCAAGTACAGATGAAGGATCTGATCCTTCGATAGCTCCTGCTCGAGCCGCCGCGCGAGGATCAGCTCTTTCACCTTGCGCGCGAGCGTGCGCTCGGGCGTCAGCAACAGGTTCTTCACCAGCTGTTGGGTGATCGTGCTCGCGCCTTGCGCTTTCTTTCCCTTGACGAGATCGCGGACCAGCGCGCGCAGGATGCCCGCGTAGTCGAGGCCTCGATGCTGATAAAAGTCGGCGTCTTCCGCTGCCAGTACGGAAAGCACGAGCACCCGCGGGATCTCGTCCATCGGCACGACCGTGCGGCGCTCTTCGAACATCTCTGCGATCAGGCGGCCTTTGCGATCGACGATGTGCGTCGTCTGCGCGGGTGCGTAATCGGAGACCTTGGTGACCGTCGGCAGGTCGCGCCCGTAGTACGCGAGCAAACAAGCCAGCGCGAGCAGGCCCGCCGCCAGCGTAAAGAGCGCCGCGGCGAGCAAACGCGTGGCCATGCTTCGCTTGGGCGCAGCCGCTGCGCGCTTCTTCGGGGCCTTTGCGCTCATCGCCGCGAGCGCTCCAGGCACTCGGCGACGATGCTGTTCGCTTCCGGAACCGATAGCCAAATGAAGCGCGCCCGGAGCTCGAGCTTCTCGTCATCGGGAAGGTCGCCGACGCGACCACGGGTCGCAGCAAAAAGCGTCAGCGCTGCGGCCACCGACACGTTCAAGCTCTGCGAAAAGCCGCGCATCGGAATCGTGTACCGCCCGTCGCACTGCGACTGCACGGCCTCGCTCACACCGGAGTGCTCGCTTCCGAACACGAGCGCGACTTTCGGCATCGTCGCGAGCTGCTCGGGCGTCGTGTCTCCGTCCATCATCGCCGCGTAGACCGCGTAGCCGCGCTCCTTAAGCGCTGCGACACAGCTCGTGGGCGTCGCGTGTCGCACGATGTCGAGCCACCGGTCCGCGCCTTGAGTGACGCGTTGCGAGGCGAGATAGGGCTCGAGCCCTTCGATCAGATGTACCTCTTGTGCACCGAACGAATCGGCCGAGCGCAACACCGCGGCGACATTGTGCGGATCGCACAGGCCGTCGAGCACCGGTACGACTGCACGTGTGCGCTGCGCGATCACCGCATCGATGCGCGCGCGTCGGGCCTCGGTGAGCATCGGCTCGAGCGCGTCGATGATCTCGCGCGCCGCGAACGGCAAAGCGTT
>JAYUYY010000864.1:0-3371 GCA_043752225.1 Sandaracinaceae bacterium
GGGAGCATCCACCGAGCCATCCGGCGTGACGTTCGGCATCGAAGCCTCCGTGGGCACGCAGAAGCCATCGCGACACGCGAGCTCGGAAGCGCCCTCACCGCAGTCGCTATCCGCCAAACACCCGAGCACGCATACGCGCGGTGTGCTCGGTAGATCCCCTTCGCATACGGACTCCAGCTCGGCGGTCGTCTCGCAGCTCGCGCGCGCGTGCACGCCAGCACACTCGTCGTGCAGCTCGCACGGCCTGGTGCAGAAGCCGCACTGGCATTGCAGCACTTCTGGGCAGCTCTCGCTGCGCTCGCATGTGAGCCAGTTCGATTGGCTGCCGGCGTTCGTGATGTTGTCGCGCGCGCAGCCGAGCAGGCCTACGCAGATCGCGAGGCCGATCGCAAAGCAAGCCAACTTGGTCGCGGATCCGAGCATTCGCGAATCTCTAGTCATCGATGCTTCCTCGAAGCTCACTGCTCTGTCCGTAATAGAAAGTGACGCGCTGCTTACTGTCTTCCGGGATGGGGCTCGCTTCATTGCGAGCTTCGACGCGATCCCATAACGCGTTGACGTCTCGGCGGGTACGAGCCAGCAAGCCGCGCACCTCGGCGTCGTCTGGATGGCCTTCGCAGAGCTCGAAGGTCAGCGTTCCGCCGCCCACTTCATCGGAGGCCGAAGAGCGGCTGGCGCGTGTGAGCTTGCGCCCAATCGAGGTGACGACGGCTTGGTAGTGATCGAAGACCGCCGCTTCCCAGCCGTGGCTCGCGCCGACCGGGATGTAGAAGCGCGTGGCCTCGAGCTCGCCCGTGGCGGTGAGCGCGACGCGACCGTCGGCAATCAGCGCTTGTACCGAGCGTGCGACTTCGGTCTCATCGGCGCCGAGGTTCTGCGCGATGCCTGGAACGTCGACCGGACCGATGCGGTAGATCATCAGCCAGACCAGGTGCGCGATCGCTTGCTCCGCTTCGCGGCTCGCGAGCGCACCGCGGTCTGCTTCGGACGCCGGCCGGTACAGGCTGGTCGCGCCGCGTCCGCTCGAGAACAACAGCCCGCTGCCGATCAGATCGCTGAGCACCGCGATCACGTTGATCTCTCCGTCGTTGGCGAAGCGCTCCAGGATCCGCTCGCGGTCGCTACCGGGTTGGTTCTCCACGAACTCCAGGACCGCCTGCCACAGCGTCAATCCGCGACGGCTCGCGCTCTCCGAGAGCCGGTCGACTTTCTTCTGGTACGTGCGCAGCGCGATCCCGAACATGTCGGCCGCCACTTTGCGACTCACGCCCTGCGCCTCGATCTGCTGCGCCAGGTCCACGAATATCTGGTCCGCGATGTGAGGAGAGCGGGGCTCGAATGCTGGCGGCGGTCGACAGCTGCGCGATCAGAACCGTCGTCTGCCGCACCACCGCATCGATGAGATAGCGCGTATCCATTGGGCGAGCCTCGTCAAAAGAGGTCGCGCCGGTAAGATGTCGGATCCTGCACCCAAGACCGCCGAATGCTTTGAACGCGCGGCTAGATGTAGGAGCTGAGCGAGGCCATCGCGCCTTGCGGATGCAGCAGCTTACTCTCGCGCCGCGACCGCCTCGCGCGGAAGACTTTGCCCTCCAGTCGATGCCAGCTGAAGTACGAGACCAGCTGCACGACTAGGAATGCGAACGGCACGGCCGCGATGTACATCGCGTCGCCGGTGCTCACGAGCGAGAGGATCGCGGCGATCACCTCGAAGGTGAAACCCGCGTACGCCCACTCCTTCAGTGTCGGGAAGCGGCCGTAGAGGATCGCGGCGATACCGAGCAGCTTCGCGCCCGCGAGCAGCTTCAAGAAGTAGATCGGATAACCGAGCGCGGCGATCGTCTCCAGCATCGGCTCACCTTCGATCAGGTACTGAAGCGCGCTCCAGGCTTGCGGCAGGACGAACAAGATCGTCGCGACCCAGTACGCGACTCGAATGCGCTGGCGCTGCTTGGCGGTTTCTCTGCTTTCCACGCTCGGGCCAGAGCACCTTCCGTGCCGTCACGCACGGTGACGTAGTCACGCGTCGTGGCGCCGACATCGTTCGGATGAAGCGCCGCCGACACATTTCAGCCCCGGACGAGGCGTTTTTGTGTTCGGAGGTCGGCGTGACTTGTTCGGAGGGGTTAGGGGCCCGCGTCGAGACCGGCGTCGAGGATATCGTCGGGGTTGCCGGCGTCGAGGATGTCGTCGGGGTTGGAGCCGCCGCCGAAAAAGTTGCCGCCGAGGAAGCCGCCGCCGAAGAAGCCGGCGTCGCCACCGCCGCCGAAGAAGCCACCGCCGAAGAAGCCGGCGTCGCCGCCGCCGCCGAAGAAGCCGCCGCCGAAGATCCCTGCGTCGCTGCCGCCGCCGAAGAGCGAGCCACCGGTGTCGGTGCCGCTGCCTTCACCGGTCGTGCCGCCGCCACCACCGCTCATGCCGCCCAAGCCGCCGTTGGCTCCGGTGCACAGCGAAGTGTCGAAGGTGCAGGTGTCGGGATCGCAAGACAGCCGACCTGACGTCATGCCGAGCGTCGCGCAGCTCTCGCCGCCGAGATCATCCACGTTGCAACCCGGGCCGGTGCCGCACGGACGTCCGGTCGATGCGTCTTCGGGCAAGCCGTTGCAAAGGCCGAGCTCGAACGTGCAGCTCGCCGGATCGCAGAGCAGCTTGCCGCTGCCCGCGCCGAGCGTCTCGCACGTCTCGCCGCCGAGGTTCGCCGGATCGCAGCCCGGTCCCGTGCCGCACGGCGCACGCACCGCCATCACCACCACGCCTGAATCCATTTGCGTGACGGGCGGAGGCGGAGGCGGCTGCATGCCCGCGTCTTGCTGCGCCACGATCGGTCGCGGCATTTCGATCATCTGGTCGGCATCATCGTCGTCGTCGGCCGCGCTCCAGATCAACGGCGAAGACGTGCCGCATCCGAGCAAGAGAATGCAGAACGTCAGCGAGACGGTTGCGGAGGATCGAGGGATAAACGTGAAAGCCATCGTGGTCGTCCCGCGATGTAGAACCGCAATCGCATCGTGGTCAACCCAACGGCTAAAAACGCAAAGCCACCGCGTAAATCCCTGCACAGCTCATCCTCTCGTCCGACCTCCGTTCGCGTTCGATTTGGCTGCGCGAGCGAGCGCGCCCGCAGCAACACTTTCTGTAGCGACGCGACCTCCGTTCGCGTTCGATTTGGCTGCGCGAGCGAGCGCGCCCGCAGGAAAAACCGCAGCAATACTTCCTGTATTGTGAGGATTTTTCCGAGGACGTAAGCCGCTCGCGCAGTCAAAGCGGACGCGAACGCTAGCGTGCGTCGTAGTCGTAGCCGAGGGCGAACGTCAGCGCGAAAGGCGCGGTCGGGGCGAGCTCGCGGACGAAGACGGAGCTGCCGGCGAGGC
>JAYUYY010000865.1:0-3371 GCA_043752225.1 Sandaracinaceae bacterium
TACCAGGACACCGCCCATCGCGATGCCGGCCTGCATCAGCGGGCCTCCGTACGGCACGAGGCCGAAGTCGCCGCGGTACTGCGTGAAGGTGCCGACCGAGCGCAGTCGCTCGGGCCAGATGAACACCACCGCAGCGGCTGCCGGGACAGACGCCGCTGCCAGCGCGTAGCCGAGCCCCATGTGTTGCCCGCGCGCCATCGCCCCGCCAATCAAGAAGCCGAGCACGCCGATCCCGACCTCAGCGACGAAGCCGAGCAGCGCCAAAGCCGAGGGCACGCGCCGGATGTCCACGCTGTAGAGCAGGAACCAGTCGCCGTGGAACACGTAGAAGTAGACCGAGACCGGCACGACCAAAAGGACGAGAAAGAGCGCGTAGGCCCGAAAGCTGCTCGAAAACAGCGCGTGACGCGGGCTCAGGCGAAGCTCGGCTGCACCGAGCAACGCGGCGCAAAGGCCGATCCCAAAGGATAGAAACACGAGCGTAGGAAGCGGCACGCAGTCCTGCTGAAAAAGAGAGCCAAAGCCTATCTCAAGAGCGAGCGAGCTGTCAGCGAAGGTCTTCCGTGCCCTCCGCCAACGTGCGCGACGCAGAGGTCAGCACATCGACCCGGACGCCGATATCGAGCTCGTCCCCACTCACGGACCCGTGGCAACCCGCGCACAGGCTGTTGAAGAAGCCGCGCGGCATCGATTGGCGCGTACGCTCGCCGGGATAGACCTGGAATGCCTCGCGCTGGCGCATCGCTCCTGAAAAGGGCGCGTTGTCACCGAAGGACAGCACGTCCCCGTCGGCGTTGGTGAGCGCGAGCGTAAGCGGGACGCCGGCCGGCACGCGTGCGCGCAGCGAGCCGTCCTGGGCCGAGCGCGCCGAGCCGAGCGGCATCAGCGATTGATAGAAGCGGCCGAAGTCGTCCTCCATCACGTCGTCGCTCGCCGAATTCAAGTCTTGCAGTGACTCGGGTGGAGCCATCGGCTGGTACAGCGCGACGCCGCCGACCCGCGGATCGATCGGCCGGCCTTCGCGCGTGTTGCTGAAGAGCAACGAGCCGAGCATCGGGACATCGAGGTAATGGATGACACCGTCGGTCTCGCCACCGTCGATGCTCGTGCTGCCGTTGGCTTCGTCGAGACGTGAAGCGAACACGCCGTGATTGCCGCGTGCGTAGACCGCGACCGCCTCGACCACGCTGCGTGTGTCCTCGCGAAACAGCATCGTCGGGGACGACTGGCCCGCCGAGTCGAGCTGACACAACGCGTAGTACGGATCGCCGGCGCTCAGATCGGTCGCGTCGAGATCGCACGACGCGATCAGCGAGCCGTCGGGCAAGGGCGACGGCGAACGGAAGATTCCGGTTTCGCCCGACAGCGCGCCGGAGATCGGCGTCGTCAGCGCATGGATGTACGCGCGGTCGCCGCGAGCGCGATCGCTTTGATCGGGGCCGATCGATCGATTCACGATCGCGATGCTGCCGCCGCCGTCGCGTGCATCGAGCGTGCTCGCAACGAATGCCAGGTTGCGATTCGCGAGCTCAACGATCTCGGTCGCCGATGCGAAGCCGATCGACGGGCGCTGCCCGAACAAGGGATGGTAGTCACCACCGTCGAGATTGATCCGCCGGCCGGCGAGTTGGTGAAAGTCCTCGGCGCGCTTTTCGGTCGTCATCATCACGCGACCATCGGCCATGAAGCTCGGCGTCAGCTCTTGATCGAGCAGGAATGTGAGCTGACGAACGCTGCCGTTTTCGTCCTGCACGAACAGGTTTGCGTTGGGCTCCAGGCGCGCAGGCGTGCGGGTCGGACCGGTGCCCGCGAGCCCACCGCCGACGTAGCCACGCGTCGACGCAAACACCATTCGACCGTCGGGTGCGTACGCCGGATCGAAGTCGTGGATCAGAATTCCGTTCTGCGCGGTCTCGGCGAGCGCGACTCCCGCGCGCGGCTCGCACTGCGATCCATCTGGGCGCACTTCATAGATGCGCAGCGGCTCGCTCTGCGAGGTGCGCGCAGCGAATGCGATCCGCGTCGCGTCCCATGAGACTGCCGGCCCGCGCACGTCGACATCGCTTCCGAAGCCACAGCCCGCGAGCAAGCTGCGCTGCGCGCCGAGGCTGATCGCGCCTGCGTTTGCCTCGCCGACAGCGGCGACCGTCGCGTCGCTCCAGATCAGATCCGCACCCGGCCGAAACTCGTCGAACGACGTCGCACCGCCCACGTCGAGCGGACGCGCGACGAACACGATGCCTTGCGGCGCAGGCTCGACCGTGAGCTCGCCGCGCTCAATCGCAAGCTCGCGCTCGATCGCCTGCCAGCGCGCAAGCACGCAGTACGCGGGCACCTCGTTGAGGTCCCCACCGTCGGCGTCGATGCCATCGCAGCGCGCGAGCGCGGCGCTCGAGTCGGCGTCGCCGCAGCCGCCGAAGTCTTCCAGCAAGGCGCCGCCGCGGTGCTTGATGCCATGACCACCGCTCTCCGGCGGGCAAAGGTTCTTGGCGATCAACCGACTCGCGTTCGGGTTCTCGCTCTCGAGCGCGAGCAAGAGCTTCGACATCTCGTGGTTGCGGCGCGTCGCAAACTCGGAGAAGTCGCCGCCCGCACCGCCGCGCAGCCGCAGGTCGTGAAACATCGCGGGCGAGTGGCAGCCGAGGAACATGCAGCCCTTCTTCACCAGCACGGGCTGCACGCGGTTGGCAAAGAACCGCAGACCTTCGTCGTCGGTCGTGAACGCGAGCAACTCCGGCCTGCGCTCGACGACGTCCTCGGCGAACCCGCGCAGCACGCGGTAGTCGACGTCGTCCGTGCTCGTGAAGATGTCGCCACCTTCGTGGAACACACCGCCGAGCGAAGCCGCGAGCGGGCGGCGCAGCAGCTCGGAGCTGACCGCGACTTCATTGAGGTAGCGCAGCACCGATTCGTAGTTGGAGCGCAGCTCCTCGTCGCTCTCGCCACACGAGAGCTTGAGCTCCGCGGTTTGTGCGCCGTGGCAGCTCGAGCCCGCGCAGCGATCGATCAGCACCGGCTGCACGCGCTCGACGAACCGTTCGTAAGAGGCTGCGTCGGCCGGCGGCGATCCGTAGTCCACGCCGGGGATCTCGCGCACGCCGTTCGTGCACTCGCCGCGATTGCCGCCCGGGAAGTTACGCGCGACCCCATCAGCCGCGTAGCCGCGATCGAGCCATTGTTTGAGCGCGGCATAATCGCGCGAGCCCTGCGCGATCGCGCCTTCGCCGCCGCCATGCTTCACGTCGGTCGTGATGCGCACGCTGCGCACGTCCGGCTGCTCGGGATCGGGCGGATCGATGGTCTCGACGCTGATGTCGATCGGATCACCCGCCTTGAGCAGCAAGAGGCTGACCGGATACGGGCCGTAGGCC
>JAYUYY010000866.1:0-3370 GCA_043752225.1 Sandaracinaceae bacterium
GTTTGGGCCGAGCCATGAACGCCTTGCATCACACGCTGGAGCAGACGAGCCATCACGCGCTAACCGGCGTCGCGATCGTCGTGCCGTGCTTCAACGAAGCCAAGCGGCTCGAGCCGCGCGCGTTCGAGAGCTTTGCGCACCGCCACGCTGGCGCGCGCTTCGTGTTCGTCGACGACGGCAGCACCGACGAGACCCGCGCCTTGCTCTTGCAGCTGTGCGAGCGCGCGCCGCAGCGCTTCGAGCTGCTCACGCTCGAAAAGAACCTTGGCCAAGGCGAAGCCGTACGCGCCGGCATCCGCCACGCGCTCCGCAGCGACGCCCGCTACGTCGGTTACTGGGATGCTGATCTCGCGACACCGCTCGAAGAGATCCCGCGCTTTGCCGAAGTGCTCGATCGCGATGAGCGCTGCGTGCTCGTGCTGGGCAGCCGGCGGCCGACCGCCACCAACCACGTGCGCCGCAAGCCGCTGCGCTATGCGCTCGGGCGCGCGTTCGCGTGGACCGCGGCGGGCGTCTTGCGCATGGGCGTCTACGACACCCAGTGCGGAGCCAAGCTCTTTCGTCGCTCGCCGGAGACCGCGAGCGTGTTCGCGACCGCGTTCGTCAGCCGCTGGATCTTCGATGTCGAGATTTTGGTGCGCTTGATCCGGCTGCGCGGCAGCGCCCGCGCGGCCCGCACGAGCGTGCACGAGCTCGCGCTGCACGCCTGGCGCGACGTCGAAGGCTCGAAGCTCACCCCGCTCGACTTCGCGCGCGCTCCTTGGGAGCTACTGAAAATCGGGCTCAGCCTGTTTAGGTGACTCACGCGCGAGGACCCGCGCGTTCAATCACTTTTTAACCGTCATGCGCTGCCAGAGCGCGAGCACGACGGCATCGGGCAGCAGTAAGAGCCCGTGCTGCGCGGCCCAGTACGCGACGTTGCCGGGGCGAAAGAACTGCGGCTCGAACAGATGCTCGCGCTGCACGCGCAGCGACAGCGCAAGCGACTTCTTGAGCTGCGTCGACTTGCCCTGCGTCGAGCTGATCCGGTAGCGCAAGCTGAACGCGTCGAGGTTCGCCAGCTTGAAGCGCTGCGCGATGCGCATCCACAGGTCGTAGTCCTGGCAGCGCGGATAGCGCTCGTCGTAAGTGCCGACCGCTTCGATCGCGGCGCGGCGCAGCGTCGCGCTCGGCTGCGCTACCGGGTTGAAGCGCGTGATCACGTCGAGGATCGCTTGATGGCTCGACGGATACGTACGCCGGCCGATCTCGGCGCCGGCCTCGTCGATCAGGATCAAGTTGCCGCCGACCAGCGCGTGATCGTCGTGGGCGTTTAGGAAGTCGAGCTGGCGCGCGAGCCGGTCGGGCATGCACACGTCGTCGCTGTCCATGATCGCGAAGAACGCGCTCTTCGGATCGGCTTCGGCGAACGCGCGGTTGCGCGTCTTCACGATTCCGAGGTTCTCCGCGTTGCGAAACACGCGCAGCCGTGGGTCGAGCTTCGCGCGCGCGTGCAGGATGTCGAGCGTCGCGTCTTTGGAGCCGTCGTCGATCACGACCAGCTCGAGGTCCTCGTGCGTCTGCGCGAGCACGCTGTCGACCGCTTCGGCGAGGAAGCGCTCGGCGTTGAACGCGGGCATCAGCACGGAAACGCGGGCGCGCTCGGGCATGGTTGGACGGCGGCTAGTAGCACGCCGCCCCGGTGGCCGACGAGCGGGCAGCGGTGTAGCTTGCGGCTCTCGCATGACCGAGCAACCGACCTTTTTGGCAGCTGCGACGCATGCCCATGCCCCGGAGGGGAGCTCCGAAGCCATCGCGTTGCCGCTCGAGGTCGCCGCGGGGACGTACATCGTGATCGCCGCGTTCAACGAGGGCAAAGCGATCGGCGAGGTGGTGCGCGAGCTGCGGGTGCGTTACCCGAACGTGGTCGTGGTCGACGACGGCTCACGCGACGACACCTGCGAGCGCGCGCGCGAAGCCGGTGCCACCGCCCTGCGCCACGTCGTCAACCGCGGCCAAGGCGCGGCACTGCAAACCGGCATGACCTACGCCTTGAAAGAGGGCGCGCGCTTCATCGTGACCTTCGATGCCGACGGCCAACATCGCCCCGAGGACATCCCGGGCCTGGTCATGCCGATCGCCAGCGGCGAGGTCGAGTTCTGCCTCGGCTCACGCTTCCTCGAGCACGGCGACAAGGTCCCGTTCGGCCGGCGCATGTTGCTATTCGGAGCGATCATCTTCACCCGCATCACCTCGGGCATGCGGTTGAGCGACGCGCACAACGGCTTTCGTGCGCTCTCGCGCAAGGCTGCCGAGCACATCGATCTCCAGCTCGACCGAATGGCGCACGCGAGCGAGATCATCGATCAGCTGCGCGCCTCGGAGCTGCCGTACAAAGAGGTGCCGGTGTTCATCCGGTACACCGCCTACTCGATGGCCAAGGGCCAGCGCTCTTCGGCCGCCTTCCGCGTCGCGCTCGACTACTTGATCGGCAGGCTCCTGCGATGAACGCGTTTCAGTACGGCGTCTTGATGTTCCTTGCCGCGCTAGCCGCTGCGACCGCGCGCGGCGCGGCGAGCGGCTCGATCCGCAAGCGCGTCGCCGGCTTTTGGATGCTGGTCTGGGCGAGCGCGGCAGCCGCGATGATCTGGCCCAACGCCACGCGCATCGTCGCGCGCTATCTCGGGATTGGTCGCGGCACCGACTTGGTCTTGTACGTGAGCGTGTTCGGAACGCTCGCGGGCTTCTTCTACATCTACACGCGCTTCCGTCGCCTCGACCGCACGATGACCTTGTTGGTGCGCGAGCTCGCGCTTGAGAAGGCGCACAAGGCGCGGCTGTTGCCCAGTAGCAGCAGCGCGCAGCCGTCCTCTGAATAGTCAGTCGACGACTCAGCTCGCGATGAGCTACGCCGGAGGCACAGGCCCGGCGGGGAGCTTGCGCTCGGCGACGTAGAGGACGCCGCCGACCAAGGCGGATGCGAGCAGCACCATGCGATTGGCGAGCGCGCATGCGACCGCGGCCGGTGCGGAGACTCCGTATGCGCCGAGCATGATCGTGATCGAGCCTTCCATCACCCCGAGCCCGCCCACGGTGATCGGCACCAGCGCGAGCACCGCCGTCACCGCCATCACCATCAAGAGGTCGCCGATGCCGACGTCTTGGCCCATGTAGCGAACGATGTAGAGAAAGCCCAAGAGCCGCGTCGCTTGAAAGCCGACCGAAAGCACGACCAGCCACGTCATCGCCTTCGCGCCGACCTCGCGCACGCCGGTCATGCAGTCGCGCAGCAGCGTGCGGATGCGGCCGAAGATCTTGCTGCGCGGCGCGCGCGGCATGAACACGAGCGTGAGCGCAACCAAGGCCAGCAGCGCGAGCGCGATCTCGAGCG
>JAYUYY010000867.1:0-8522 GCA_043752225.1 Sandaracinaceae bacterium
GACCGCAGCGCTGCAGCCGATCAGGCCGTCAGCCGCGACGTTGTTCAGCGCGCCATTGTCACCAACGCCATCGCAGCCGGGGATGCCGTAGATGCCCGGGATGCCAAGATCCGTGGACACCACGCCGAGGTGGATGTCCTGCGCGCCCGCGACCACGTCCGTCCCGCCACCGATCGCGGTGTTCGCGAGCAGCCGCGTGATCAGCATCGGGAACTGATCGCGCAACGCCAGCTGCTCCTGGCGCATCGATCCCGAGTTATCGACCACGAACAGGAGATCGATCTTATAGGTGCTCGCGCTGGGCTCGCCGCCGGCATCACCGGCATCACCGGCATCGGGTGGATCCACGACCTCCGCGTCGGGCTCGGATGGATCGAACACATCCGCATCGGGCTCGACGCTCGCGTCGGCCGGCGGCTCGACCGCGGTCGCATCCGGCTCAGGCTCGCTGATGCTCGCATCTGGATCGGGCGCACCCGGGACGTCCGCGTCGCGACCCGGGTCGGGGACGCGCGCGTCGAGCATCGCATCAGGCCGGTCGCACAGCTCGCGGTCCGGCGGGCAGACCGCTGCATCGCCGTCACCGACCCACGAATTGTTTCCCGCACCCCCCGCGTCCGCATTGTCGAAGTCGTTCGGGGAACCGCTCGCTCCCGCCTGAGGCTCGTCCGGCCCGACGCGCTCTTGCTTCTCGCTGCACCCGCCTAACGCCAAGATCAGCCCGCACATCACGCCGACCGCAACGCCCATCCGTCGATTCGAGCTACCCATGACGCATCTCCCAAGCCCGCGCCGACATACGGCGCCACTACGCAACGACTACAAAACCCTACTGCCTTCTACGCCAAATATTCTCCGGCGCAGAGCGGATATAGAGGACGGTTCTCGGAAACTCGGAAACAGCCCGCGGCCAGCGGTGACCCACTCTTTGAATTCCGAGTTTCCGAGAACCGTCCCCTAACCGCCCCCACGACTGCTTGGCGACACGCGCATCGATCCGTCACGAAATCGGACGCACCTCGTCTTTTGTTGGACGACTGCACCGTTCGCCGACAGAGCGCTGCTCGGCTAGACCGCGCCGCGGGCGCTGCGCGTGACGAAGGCGGCGACCGATTGCCAGAGCGCGCGGAAGCTCGTGCCGTCGAAGCCGCTGCCGCTCGGCAGCCAGTCGGCATGGATGCCGATCCGGCCTTCGGCGCCGTACTGGCCCATCACGTCGAGATGGTCGGCGCGCGTTACGTGGATGACCTCGCCCCAGACCTGCGAGAGCGTCGGCGACATGCCGTCGTTGTCCTCGAGCTTGGGCATGCCGCCAAAGCCCGCGAGGAGCGCCTCGCGTTGCGTCGGAGTGAGCGCCGGCAGGTAGCGCTCGTCGGAGGCCGACGTGAGCAGCCAGAGCAAGCAGTACAAAAGGTGCAAACCCTGCGCATAAGGATCGTAGGCGTGCACCAGCGCGCTGCGCAGGTTGGGCTTGCGCCCATGCGTGATCACGCTGCCGTAGGCGATGCCATCCGGATCGGCGGTCGTGGCGTTGAAGAGGTCGAGGCTGTCGGGCATGAGCTGCACGACCAGCGCGCGGTCCTTCGAGACGTGATCGAGAAAGGCGATCAGGGCTTGGCGGCGCTCGAGCGTGAAGTCGCGGAACAGCTGTGCGTAGAGCTGATCGACCAGCGTGCGCTCGAGGCCGAGGAAGTTGTCGACGCGAGAGATCAGCGAGCCCGCGCGCAGCAAGGTCGCGAGCGGTGTGCCGCCGCGCTGAATGCCGACGATCACGCTCGAGGCGAGCGCGCGCAGGATCGGCTGACCCATCGCGCTGCCGAAGATCGAGGCCAGCGGCGTGCCGCGGTGCGGAGTCGCGATCGTGACGATCGAGGCCACGCGCTCGTACGCGTTGAACTTCACCGTGGTCGCGAGCGCGGCGTTCGGTGTCACGGCGACGCGTGCGTCGAGCCCGCCGGTCGAATGGCCGATCAGGTGGATCGGGCCATCGTCGCGACTGCCGACTTCTGCGATCGCTTCGACAACTTTGCCCGCGCGATAGCGGATCGAAGCGGTCGGCAAGGTCTCGATCTCCGTGATGTCGACCTCGAGCCCGAACGCCTCGAAGGCTCGGCACAGCTCGACGTCGACGCCGGTCCAGTAGCGCAGGTCGCCCAGGCCCGCGAATGCGAAGAAACCCGGGATGAGAATGACGTGATGCCGAGCCATGCGTCTCTACTTCGGATGAGAGCCTACGCGCGGGCTCGAAAGCAACGTCTGCGCGCGCGCGGGCGGCTTCGCGGGCTTGGGCGGCTTCGCGGGCTTGAGCGCAGTCGTGGGTTTGGACGCAGTCGCCGGCTCCGGCGGGTCGGCTTGATCACGAGCATTCGCGCGCCGCTCGGGCCCATCGAATTCCGGACCACAGGTCGTGGTCGAGTGACGGTCGCGCCACCACTCGGGCGAGACGAACGGTTTGATCGACGTCTCGCCGCGGTGCAGCTCGATGCCGACGCCGAACTTCGGGTCATGCACGAAGAAGCGACCGCAGGAATCCTTCGTGCCTTTTTCGGACCTCAGTATTCCGTAGACCGTGAGGTCACCGCTGCGCGCCTCTTCGAGGCGCAGCTCGAGCGCGGCGGGCGTGCGGTTGAGCTCGACCACTGCGTGCGTCTCTCCCAAGTCGACCAGCGCATCGGCGATCGTGCGCAAGATCGAAGACGAGATCACGAACGGCAAGAACGGATCGATCTCGCGCGCGTTCATCGTGAAGCGACCTTGCACGCCGCGCGGCGGCTCGCCTTGCCAGGTGAGGCGCTCGGCCCGGGCGCGCAGACCGCCGGGCAACGCCTTCCAATCCTGCTCGTGCGACACCGCGAGCTGCGGCAGCTCCACCTCGAGCTTGTTGACCTGACCACGCTGCGTCGCGCCGTCATAGGACAGCTGCGCATCCACGTTGCCCGACACTTGCAAGACGTTCCCGGCCAAGGCGAAGCGTGCTTCTTTGGCGTCGAGCGCGAGCGTACCGCCGCCGAGCTTGCCCTTCGACCAGCGCAGGTCGACATTCGCATCGGCGCTGCCGTGCGTGAACAGCTTCTGTTCCTCGAGCGCGACATCGAGCCAGCGCAGATCAGGCACGTCGAGCTTGAGCTTCGCGGTCATCGAGCGCGGCTCGATCGGGCGCGTGATGTCCGCGCTCACGCCGAGCATCAAGCGCACAGCTCGTGCGAGCGGAACGTCGATGTCCTTCGCCGCACCGTCCGCGAGCAGCTCCATCCGCGGAGTCGTCGCGCCGAGCTCGAGGATCGAATCGCGACCGCCTTTCACGATCTTGGCGTTGAGCACGAGCGGGCCCGCGACGCCTACGGGCTTCTGCGCGATGGTGATGGCTTGGGTCTCGTAGCGCGCGGCGGTGTTGTCCATCCACGCGCCGTGCTCGAGCTGCGCCCGCACGTGCACGGGGCCTTCGCCGCGGCTCAGCTGCAGGCCATCCTTGCTGCGGTAGAGCTCGGTAAACTCGAAGTTAGGTAGGAACGCGTCGAGCTTGGTGTTGACCGAGATCTTGCTGAAGATCTTGGCGCCTTCGTTTTCCGGGAGCCGCGGGTCGTGGCGATCGAGCTGCGCGTGCAGCCAGCCTTGCAGCTTGGATGCGACCGTCACCTCGCCGGTGCGCAGCGTGCCGTCGAGCGTGAGCTTGCACAGCTCGGTCTGCGCGTCGCGCTCCGGCTCGAGGCGAAAGCCTCCGCGTGCGCGCGCCTTGCCGGTGAAGCGATACTCGAGGAACCACAGCTCCTTCGCCGTGGCATCGACGTCCTCGAGATGAATCGTCCACAAGTCGTACTCCTCGTCGCTGAGCGGCGGCTCGTTCTCGCCCACGAAGAGCGGCGGATCCGCGTAGCCGGGGATCTTGGGATACAGCGCGAGACGGCGCTCGAGGCCTTCGGCGCTCTTCACCTTGTGACGGAAGAGATAGCGCACGCCGCTCGCGCGCACGCGCGTGAGGTGAAAGATCTTCGCGGGCAGCTGCCAGAGCGCGAGGTCGACGGTGCCTTCATCGAGCGCGACCGAGAACTGCACGTTGTAGTCCTCGAAGTGCAGCTCGACGCCTTTCACGTGCACCGTGCCCGGCCAGATGGTCCAGCCCGACTCAACCTTGAGGAGCAAGCCCGGAGTCGAGCCGGTCACCCACTTGTCGAGGCTGCGCGTGCGCAAGATCGTGTTGGCCGCGACGACGTAGATGATCTCGAACGCGAGCAACGCGATCGCAGCCGAGAGTCCGATGCGCCGCAGCCAAACGCGACGCTTTTCTCGATGATCGGAGCGCTGCATGAAAACTCGATGGCTTCCTATGCACGTCCGCGGCGCTCGCCAGTCGCGCACAACGCGCGATCGCGATGTGCGTGAACGCGAAGTGCTAACCGACCGCGCGGTCAGCAGCGGTGCAAGCTCAGAGCAAGTCGCAAGACGACTGGCCGGTGCGCACCGGCACGAGCGAGGAGGTGAGCGTGCCCGTGCCGAGCTCGCCTTGGGAGTTGTTGCCCCAGCACCAGATCTCGCGCTCGGCGCCGACGCTGCGCACCGAGCAGCTGTGATCGGTGCCGGCGCTGATGTCGAGCGCGTTGATCATGCCGGTCACGAGCACCGGCGTGAGTCGATCGGTCTGCGTGCCATCGCCGAGCCGACCGCCCGAGTTGCGGCCCCAGCAGCGCACGGTGCCGCCCGCGATCACCGCGCAGGTGTGCTCCCTGCCCGCGGAGATCGCGCTCGCATTGAGCGCCGCGCCGGAGACGAGGACCTCGACCGCGGTGTTGCGATCGGTTTGGTTGCCAAGGCCCAGTCGACCGAAGTCGGCTTCGCCCCAGCAGAAGACGCGCCCGGTCGCGGTGAGCGCACAGCTGTGCGCGCCGCCGACGCTGAGATCGATCACGTCGTTGGGAACTGCCACGACTTGCACCGGTGCGGAGCTGTCGTTGACGTTGCCGCGGCCGAGGCGGCCGGAGGCACCGTCGCCCCAACACCACACTTGTTGTGAGGGGCCGTTCGACACCAACGCGCAGGTGTGTCGATCGCCCGAGCCGACGCGGAACGGCGTGCCGGGTAGGCCGACGACCGCGCGCGGGCTGACGCGCTGCGTGGTCGTGCCGTCGCCGAGCATGCCGTCGGTGTTGGCGCCCCAGCACCACACTTGATTGCTCGAAGTGGTCGCGCACGTATGCGTGGCGCCCGACGCGATCGTGGTCGTGTTGGGAACCGAGACGCTCGGACCCTCGCAGACGTAATCGGCCGCGCTGTCGCACAGCACCGAGATCCAACCGCCGGTGGTGTCGATGCGCGCGCAATCGGAGCCGCCGGGCTCGAACAGACCCGACCAGTTCGAATAGAGCAGCGGTGAGCCGCCGAAGATCGCCGGACCGCCGCTCCAAAATTGCGGACCGGTCTCGACACCGGCTTCTGCCCAGCGCCAGTTGCCCTCTGGGCCGCGGTCGTTGGCGCCCATCCAGGTCGAGCCGCTCACGTACGACTCGATGAAGTCGTTCTCCGCTTGATCTTCGATGTGCACGAGATCCATTCCGAGGTTGTCGCAAGCGACGCGCGCGTTGGACCACGTGAGATCGTTTCCGCAGAACTGATAGCTGTGGCCGTTGAGCTCTCGATACACGCAGCCCGCGTTCGGCGCCGGCAACGGGTTGGTAAACACCTCCGTCGGCGCGTTGCGGTTTGCGAGCGTGCCGTCTCCGACGCGCCCGTCGGCGTTGCGACCCCAGCATTGCAATCGACCGCCGCCGGACAACGCGCACGCGTGCTCGTCGCCGCTCGAGACCTCGCTCACGAACGCAGGCCCGTCGAACTTCCAAGGCCACGGTGCGCGACGACTGCCCGTGTTGCCCAAGCCGAGCTGGCCATAGAAATTCGTTCCCCAGCAGTAGGTCGTCGGATTGGTCGAGTCCTCGAGCCCGAGCGCGCAGCCGAAATCTTTTCCGATCTCGACCGCATACGCGTCGCACAATCCCGCGGCCTCCACCGAGGTGTCGCGATCCTCTGACGAGCCGTCCCCGAGCTGTCCGAAGAAGTTGTCGCCCCAGCACACGCGCTCTGCGTTGCTGAAGATCGCGCAGGTGTGCGTTACGCCAGCAGCGACTTGGACCGCGTCGCCGATGCCGGGCACGAGCTGGGGAGCAGTCGCGTCTTGAGTCGTCGGGCCGATGCCGAGACGGCCTTCGGAGTTCTCACCCCAACACGCCACCTCGCCGGTCGTCAGCACCGCGCAGGTGTGGGCGGTGCCGGTCGAGACCTGTGCCACCGGAGAAGGTGTCGAAACCAACACCGGCGCATCTTCATCGAAGAACGTCAGGCCGATGCCGAGCCGGCCGTCGCGATCTTCACCCCAGCAATACAGCGCGCCGCTATCGAGCACCGCGCACGTGTGCGAAGCGCCGGCCGACACTTGGCGCACTGCGCTGAGCGCGACGACCTGACGCGGCGTCTGTACGTCGAACGGGGCGTTGTCGAGGCCGAGGCGTCCGTCGTTGTTCTCGCCCCAGCACCACAGCTCGCCGTTGTCGCGCACCGCGCACGTATGCGCATCGCCAGTGCTCACCTGGCTCACGCCGTTGAGGGTCGTCACGCGGACCGGCGTGAGCTGATCGAGGAACAAGCCGGCGACGCCGAGCCGGCCGTCGTTGTTTTCGCCCCAGCACCACAACTGCCCGCTGTTGGTCACGGCGCACGAATGCATCGGACCCGCCGAGACGCTCTTCACATCGCTCAGTCCCGGCACTTGAACCGGCACGTTGGAGTCGAACAGCGTCAGCCCCGTACCGAGCCGACCGTCGCCGTTCTCACCCCAGCACCACAGCGTTCCGTCGCGGCGTACGGCGCACGCGTGATTGCGACCGACCGAGAGCTGCGCGACGTTGTTGAGCGTCACCGGCCCTGCGGACCAGCGATCCGTATACGTGCCATCGCCCAAGCGACCGCTGCCGGCGGCCCCGAAGCAGCTGACCTCGCCGTTCGGTGCGAGCTCGCAGGTGAAGCCCTCGCCTGCGATGTCGCCTTCACCGCCCTGCACGATCACGCGCTGCGTGTCGGGCACGGGGTTCTCATTGCCGGCGGCGTCGGTCGCAAACCACCGCACCACGGTCTCGCCGGGCACCAAAGGTCCAGGCAATGCCGGAACCGTGCGCCACGTGATCGCGCCACCACACGCATCGATCGCCGAGCGCACGTTGCTCGGATCGAGATCGGCGAAGGTCACGTCGCCGTTCGCGAACAGCGCGATGTCGGGCGGCGCGGTCACGGCCGTAGGAGCCACCGTATCCGTCACGGTCACCGTCTGGTTTTGCGTCGCCGGATTGAGCGCAGCATCGCGCGCGGTCCACGTCACCGTGGTCGCGCCGCGTGGGAAGCCGCCGCCCGGAGGCGCGCCGGTCGTCGACGCACCACGGAAGCCGCCGAAGACCGCCGTGAAGGCAAATCCAGCTGAGGTGGGAGTCACCGTAGGAGCCGCGGTACCGCAGACATCGACGGCCGTGGCGATGCCGATGTTGGTCGGCACACAATCGTTGGGCGCCGGATCGGGCGGGACGGTGAGCAGGCGCGGCGCCGTGGTGTCGACGAAGTTGATCGCTCCGGCGATCCCGGGATTCGGCGGACACGCGACGACGGCGTCGATGCGCTGCGGCGCTGCACCCGGCGTGCTCTGCGCCCACGATGCGTAGAAGCGCCCGTTCGCGCACGCGTTACCGGTGTAGTCACCGTACTTGGGTATGCCGCGCGCGTTGACGCAGTTCTCAGCCGCTTGGCAGGTGCAACCGACACCGCCTGCGCCGCAGTTGGAGAAGTCGCACATCGGCACGATGCACGCGTCCAAGGGATTCGGGCAAAGACAGCCTGCGCCGGCAACGCCTGTGCACGTACCGGTCGTGCAAGCGGTCGCAGGTGCCGCGGCACATGTCCCGACCGTGTTGCCCGGAGCCGCGGTGTTGAAGCACGTGCCCGCGAGCTGTGGTTGCAGCGAGCAGCTCTCCGCGCTGTCTCCGCCCCACGTCGGCGCCGGCCACTGTTGATTGACCGGACCACATGCCGGATCCGAAGCCGCTGAAAGCCGCAGCTCGGTCGCGGGAACAGGCGCGCCTCCCGCTACCGTAAAGCCGCGGCCGAAATAATCTGTAAGGTCGTTATTGGCTGCGGTCGCGTTGCGCCGGTCATACCAAGACACGAACGCTTGGCCCTGATCCATGCATACCCAGGGCATGTAGCGACGCGCCGCTGTCGTATTGCAAACATCGCCTGCCGGGCATTGGCATGCACCGCCCGCGGCGCAGAGGGTCACATCGCACGCGATCGCAGGGTTGGTCCCGCACGTACCGGTGTTGATGATCGTGCCGGGGTTGTTGGCCGCACCCCAGGTTCCCGGAGCACCGCCGCCGGTCGAGACCTTCACATATACATTTTCGTTGCCGACAGTCGTCGCGCCTTGCTGCACGCCGCCTGCGCTGCGCGGCGGGTTCGGCGCGACCGTCAAGGCTGCGTACGCGACCACGACG
>JAYUYY010000868.1:0-3362 GCA_043752225.1 Sandaracinaceae bacterium
CCAGACTCGCGCACGGCAGCCTCTTGCGCGCGCGATTCCGCAGAGTCGGCTTGCGGCTCTGACGCCCCGTTTTGCTCGCGATCGCGCTCGCCCGACATGGGCCGGAGCATAGCTCGATTCCCGTGAGCGCTCGTTCTTCTGTGTTACACCGCGCCCATGTCCAAGGCCGTTGCGCTCGTGCTCGTCGCGCTGTCGGCGCTCGCGGTGTTTGCTGGGCCTGCATCGGCCGATCGCCGCGATCGCGAAGCGGAGGAGCGCGATCCCTGGGCGAAGAGCCGCCCCGAAGATCTCCGGATCCAGCTCGCGACCTTCGGTGCCGGCGACTCGATCCACCAATACTTCGGGCATGACGCGATGGTGGTGCTCGATACCGAGCGCGGCCTCGAGGCCATGTACAACTTCGGCATGTTCGGCTTTGGCCCGGACATGTTGCCCAAGTACTTGAAGGGCAAGCTCGACTTCTGGGGTGCGGTCACCCCGGTCGAGGACACGTACCGCAACTACATCGCGCACAACCGATCGGTGCGCGTGGTCGAGCTCAACCTCGAGCCCGAGCGCCGCATGCGGCTCGCCCAGCGCCTCGCTTTCTTCGTGCTGCCCGAGAACCGCGTCTATCGATACGACCACTATCGCGACAATTGCGCGACCAAGCTGCGCGACTTGCTCGACGAAGCGCTCGACGGCGAGCTCAAAGCGCAGAGCCTTGGTCCCGCGCGCCACACGTATCGCGGCCACACTGCGCGCTACACCGAGCACGATCCGTTCGTGAACCTCTTGCTCACGCTGTGGATGAACGACTCGATGGAGCGGCCGATCCGCGTCTACGACCAAGCGTTCTTGCCCGGTGAGCTCGAGCACTTGGTGCTTCACTCGCATCACCGCAACGCGCAAGGCGTGACCGAGCCACTCGCGCGCGGCAATGGCTACACGCTGTTCGAAGCGCGACGCGCAAAGATCCCAGAGGTGCCGTCGACCCTTTGGCCCTCCGCGCTCGGCATCGGCGCGCTGGTCGGCGTGCTCGCGCTGGCGCTCGGCTTCTGGCTCGCGCGCAGCGGCTCGCGCCTCGCGCGCGTCGTGCTTGGCGTGCTGCACATGATCGTCGGCACCGTGCTCGGCGTGCCTGCGCTGGTCGCAGGGTTATTCCTGCTGACCGAGTGGGAGGTCACGCATCACAACGAGTCGCTGTGGTTCGCGAACCCGCTGAGCGTGCTCGGGCTGGTGATCGGCCCAGCGTTCATCTTTGGCTCGCAGCGCGCGCGGCGCTGGCTCGGCTATGCATCGCTTACGCTCGCGGCGAGCAGTGCGTTGCTGATCGTGCTCAAGGCGCTGCCGATGTTCGATCAGATGACCGCGTTGCCGATGGCGCTCTACACGCCGATCAACTTCGGCTTCGCCAGCGCGCATGCGCTGCTCTTTGCAGCCGCGCGCCGCGCGCAGTCCTCGCCCGCTGCACAACCCGTCGCAGCGATCACGGCGCAGTAGCAGCCGGGTTTGCCGGGCTGGCAGGCGCCGCAGGCGTGGCCCCGCTCGCAGGCTTGTCCTCGACCTCGACCTCTTCATCCGCGCTCGCCGCCACGAGCTTCTCAATCGCTTCGAACGGCAGCGTCTGCGCGAGCGTGCCTGCTACCTCGGCCGTGCTCGCGGGATCGACCTGCAGGTTCACGAGCACGCGGTCGCCGACCAGCAACGTCGCCACTGCAGTTTCGCGCTTGCCGTTCCATTGCACGAAGCCGGGTCGACCCGAGATCGTCACCGTCTTCCACGAGCTGGTCTCGGTCGTGTGGCCTTTGGCTTGTTGCTGCGCGAGCAGCGCGCGCAGCGCAGGTGCGTGTTGGGTATCCATCAGCTCGAGCGTGAGGTGCGACTCGCCGAGCGCGTAGCGACGCTTGGCCGACGTCAGCATGCCGCCGTTGGGGAGCGGCGAGCTCTTGAGCTCTGCGCTGCCCTCCGATTTGGCTTCGCCCACTGCATCCGGCAACGCGGCGCTCAGCTTCTCGGGATCGATCGGCGTGCCTTCCGGAGGCGGTACCGCGAGGCCCTCCGCTCCCTCGCCGGTCGGCGTCACTTCCTTCGCACGCTCGACGTTGCGCGTGGGGGAGCCGGACTTCTCATCGCAGCGACACGCGGCGAACGCGAGCGCGACGCCGAGCGATACGAGCCAAGGAAAATGTGAATTGAGCGAGCGGCGATGAGTCATGGATCACGAGGCCGCGGCGGGGTTTCGTGCGCGCGGGCGGCGAGCAAAGCGCAGCGCGGCCGGCGGGTCAATGACAGGACCGCCGGCCGCGCTGTTTCGAGAGGCTGAGCTCAGCTGCGCACGTTCGCGCGCGTGACCGCGATCATGGAGGGGGAGCGGCGAAGCGGTTGCGCGGAAACGGATCGGGCGTGGCGCGCGCGATCGGGCGCGAGGGATAGAGCTGGATGCCGCGCGCTTGAAGGCCGTGCGCGTCGTCGTAGCGCACGGTCAGCACCGCGGCGGGATGCTTCGCATCGGCGCGCACGAACGTGACCTCACGCGCGGCGCTGCCGACCGACTCGCCGTATTCGGTGCCGAGGTTGTCGGCTTCTGCGGGAGCAGGCGCACCGGGTCGGTAGCTGCTGGATGAATCGCTGTTGCCGGCTGCGTACCCTTCCGAGTCACGGCGCAGCTCGTCGCCTGCGCTGCGCTCTGCAGATGCGCCCGACTGCGTGCGCGCCGGCGCTTGCGTTGCGCTGCTGCTCGGCGCGGCCGAGCGCGACTTGCTTTCGGAGCGACCGTACCCGGTGCCGACGCCGCCGCGACCGTAGTTGTACGAGTACGGCACGGGCCGCGGTCGAGCGATCGGCTTTGCAATCGGCACGCGCCGAATGCGCTCCGGGAACAACGCGACGCCGATGATGCCGACGTTCTGCGGCGTGCCCATCCGCGAGGAGTAACTGTCGCCGGGGCTCGAGAAACGAAACGCGGCGACCTCATCGTAGTTACGGCGGAAGCCTTCGATCACGACTTCGCCGTAGGCGTCGATCAAGTAGCCGCGCTCGCCGACGAAGTCGCCCTCGTCGCCGCTCACGACATCGCGCCCGTCGACCGTCACGACCGCTTCGACCCGCGTCCCACTCTGATTGCGCACGCGCACCGAGTAGCGCTCACCGAGCGACCCGAGCACATAGGTCTGGCCCTGCTTATAAAAGGTCGGCAGCTCACGACCCCACTCGTTCTCCACCCGAACCGAGTACCCGCCCGAGGTCGCGCGCGGATGGGCACAGACGGTTGCGGGCAGGAGCAGGATACTCAGGAACAGCAGCGCGATCTGGGCGCGGGTTTTCATGCAAAGCCTCCGGGATGGACAGGTCACCGGGGCTGCGACGCACGGGCTCGTTCG
>JAYUYY010000869.1:0-8508 GCA_043752225.1 Sandaracinaceae bacterium
TCCACGCTGAGCTCCGAGTCGAACGCGACCACGTGCACACTCGCGCCGCAGCTCACGGCCCACAGCGAAGCCTCGTCGAGCTGCTTTGCGCGATCGGGCGCGGTCAGCTCGAACAGCCGCGGCGGCGCTTCTTCGCGACCGCAAACCGTGTACCGGCGAGCACGAAGCGCGGGCGCATGGCCGACCGCCGGGCGATCGGCCGGCTGGCCCGAGCTCGGCGCCGTAGCCTGCGAGTTGCTCGTCACGTCGTGGGTCGCGGCCTCAATCCCGGGCGCCGGCTCGTCAGCCGCGATCTCGAGACGGCCGAGCAACAGCCCAACGCCGCTGATCAGCCCCCACACCGCGAGCGCCGACAGCAACGCGCGAACGAAAAGCTTACGCTCCACCATCCGAGGATAGACGCGCGCAATCGATTTGCGGACCGGAATAGCGTCGCGACCGGTGCGGTTGGGTCCGCGCCGGCCGGCCCTCTGTGAAGGGTGCTCGTTGACGGGCCGGCAATCGGTTTGCTAGCTCAGCGGCCCGCACGATGATCGTCGTCGATAAAGTCTCCAAGTATTACGGCGCGCAACGCGCGGTCGCGGACCTGAGCTTCGAAATCCGCGCCGGGGAATGCGTGGGTTTCCTAGGCCTCAACGGCGCGGGCAAAAGCACGACGTTGCGATTGCTCAGCTGCTTGCTCTTGCCGACCTCGGGCCGGATCCGCGTGCGCGATCTCGACGTGGTCGAGAGCCCGCACGAGATCCGCAAGCTGATCGGCTACCTCCCCGACACGCCGCCGCTCTACGTCGACATGACCGTCGATGAGTTCCTCGCGCACGCGGGCGCGCTGCGCGGCCTCTCCGGCTCCGAGCTCGACAAGCGTCGCAAGCGCGTGATCAGCCAGTGCAACCTCGAGAAGGTCGCGTCGAGCACGATCGCGACGCTCTCGCACGGCTATCGCCAGCGCGTCGGCATCGCGCAGGCGATCATCCACGGCCCTGCGCTGGTGATCTTGGACGAGCCGATCCAAGGCCTCGACCCGGTGCAGATCGTCGAGATGCGCAAGCTGATCGGCGACTTGCGCGGCGAGCACACGATCTTGCTCAGCACGCACATCCTCACCGAGATCGAGCGCACCTGCGACCGCATCTTGATGATGCACGGCGGGCGGATCGCCGCCGAAGGCACCGAAGAGGAGCTGTCGGCGCGACTGCGCGGCAATCAAAAACTCGAGCTGACCGTGCGCGGTGACGAGGCTGCGGTGCGTGCGGCGCTCGCCAACGTGTCCGGCCTAACCGACGTGCAGGCGCAGGTCGACGCAGGTCATCCCGAGCTGATCCGGGTAGTCCTGCGCGTCGACGACAGCACGCGGGCGGAAGCCGTCAGCCGCGCGGTGATCAGCGCAAACCTCGGCTTGCTCGCGATGCAGCCGGTGCGCTCCGGCCTCGAAGGCGTGTTCATCGAGCTGAGCGGCTCGGGAAACTCGAATGTCGCGATCGAAAAGGATGCAACGTGAGCGAAGCGAACCTCGTGAAAGGGAGGGCCCCCGACGGCTTAGCCGGCGGGGAGGGAGAACGGCGACGTTCTCCCGGTTACCACCGCAACGTCGGCATTATCGTGCGTCGTGAGCTTGCGGGGTACTTCCGCACGCCGAGCGGGTATCTGATCGCGGCGGCGACGCTGCTCGTTCAAGGCTTGATGTTCAACACCCGCGCGCTCGCCGGTGGCCAGAAGCTCTCCGCGCAAGTGCTGCAGGACTTCTTTCGCGACTCGAGCGGCACTACGACCGTCGCAGCGGTGTTGCTCGCGATGCGCTTGTTCGCCGAGGAGCGCCAGTCCGGCACGATCGTGTTGCTCTACACCTCGCCGGTGCGCGAGGCGCAGATCGTGATCGGTAAGTTCCTCTCCGCGTTCATCGTGCTCGCGACCATCACGCTGCTGAGCGCGTATCTGCCGGCGCTGATCTTCGTGAACGGCAAGGTCTCGCTCGGCCACATCGCGGGTGGCTACGCCGGCCTTCTGTGCGTGGGCGCGGCGACCCTCTCGCTCGGCGTGCTCGGCTCGACGCTCGCGCGCAATCAGCTGATCGCCGGCGTGATCTCGGCGGTGCTGATCTTCGTGCTGTTCCTCGCCTGGGCGCTCTCGCGCATCGTCGATCCGCCGCTCGGCACCGTGATCGCGCACTTCTCGCTCTACGAGCAGCACTTCTTCCCGTTCATGCGCGGGCTGATTCAGCTCAGCGACGTCGTCTACTACGCGTCGGTCGTGTACCTCGCGCTGCTCACCGCGACGCGCGTCGTCGAGCGCCAGAGGTGGCAATGAGCACTCCCGATAAGAAAGGCGCGACAGCCGGTGTGCTCGGCTCCGTGCTGCTGTGCGTCGGGCTGGTCGGTCTCTTGCTCGGTGAGCGCGTGCTCGGCGAGCAGCGCATGCTCGGCACCGGCCTCGGGCTCTTGGCGATCGCCGCGGCGGTCATCGTGCGCGTGATCCAGTGGCGCACCGCGAGCGGAGATGCGCGCGCGGTGGAAGCGCGCTTGGTCGGCGCGTATGGCGGCGTGCTCGTGGCGCTCGGTCTTTATGGTCTCTCCACCGAGGCGGGCCTGCGCTGGCTCGATCCGAGCGGCGACGAAACGCGCGCCAAGCTCGCGACGCTGCTGATGCTGGCGTTCCTGGCCGTGCTGCTGGTCTCGATGTCGGCGGTGCTGTTCATCGAGCTCGCGTACCAGAGCATGCCGATCGCGGCGTCGGTCGAGCTGCGGCGCGTGCGCGTCTCGCTCCACGCAGGCCTCTCGCTCGCGCTTTCGATCGTGTTCTTGCTGGCGATCAACTACGTCGCGACTGCGCGCGACGTGCGCAAGGACGTCTCGTACTTTAGGGCCAGCGAGCCGAGCGGCGCGACGCTCGCGATGCTGCGCAAGCTCGACGAGCCGCTGCGCGTCACGCTGTTTTTTCGGCCGGGCAGCGACGTGGTCAGCGCGCTGCAGCCGTACTTCGAAGCGCTCAAGGCGAGCAAGAAGATCACGCTCGAGGCGCGCGACATCGCGCTCGCGCCCAAGCTCGCCGAGAAGCACAAGGTCAACGAGAACGGCTTTGTGTTGCTGGTGACGGGGAAGGGCGAGGAAGAAAAAGGCGAGACGCTGCGCATCGGCACCGAGCTGACCGAAGCGCGCCCGACGCTGCGCAAGCTCGATGCCGCGTTCCAGCGCACCTTCACCAAGCTCGCGCGCCCGGAGCGTTCGTTGTGGCTCACGGTCGGACACGGGGAGCGCAACGCCAAGGCGACCGGCGGCTCGGCGGCGGACGGCACGTCGTTGATGATCGATCTGCTCAAGCGCTTGAACCTCAAGGTCGAGACGCTCGGCCTCGCGCAGGGCCTGGGCATGGGCCTTTCCAAGCGCGTCAACGCGATCGCGATCGTCGGCCCGACCGAGAAGTTCCTGCCCGAAGAGGTCGACGTCCTCAAGAACTACGTGCGCGTCGGTGGCCGCATATTCCTGATGCTCGATCCCGATCTCGACGTGGGCCTCGGCCCGCTGCTCGAGTCGCTCAACTTGAAGGTCCTGCCAGGCGTCGTGAACAGCCAGACCCAACACATGGTCGCGCGCCACAACGACAGCGATCGCGCGGTGGTCTTCACCAATCTCTACACCTCGCATCCCTCGGTCACGACCGTCACGCGCAACCAGAAGGAGCTCGCGACCGTGTTCTATCAAGGCGCGGCGCTGGTGAAGGCGGACGCGGGCGCGACGCACAAGGTCGAGGCGGTCGAGCTGACCAAGCCGCGCGTCACGTTTCCGCTGCGCACGACCGTCTCGTTCTTCCGCGACCTCAACGCCAACTTCACCGTCGACCCCGGCGAGAAGCAAGAAGTGCTCACGATGATGGCGGCGGTCACGATGCCGGTCGCGCCCGAGCAAAAGGATCCGGAGGGCCGCGCGATCGTGATCGGCGACGGCGACTTCATCACCGACAAGCTGGCTCCGAACGCGGGCAACCACTTGCTGTTCGTCGACGCGCTGGCCTGGTTGGTCGGCAACGAAGAGCTGTCGGGCGAGGTCAATTCCGAAGAAGACGTGCCGATCGAGCACAGCCGCGAAGAGGACAAGCTGTGGTTCTACGGGACCACCTTCGCGATGCCGATCCCGGTCGCGCTGCTCGGCTTGTGGATCACACGGCGCAGGCGGCGTGCGTCGGAGAATCAATCATGAAGGGCGTCTTGCTACACGCGCTGCTCGCGGCGCTGGGCCTTGGCTGGGCCTATCAGACCTGGACGCAGCCCGCGGCGCCCTCCGAGAAGCCGAGCGACGAGGTGGTGTTGCTCGACTGCAAGCCCGACCAGCTCGAGTCGCTCGAGCTCGAGCTTGCGAGCCACACGGTCGCGCTGAACCCAACGCGCGGCAAAGACGGCGTCCAAAACTGGATGGTCGCGCAGCAGAAGAAGAAGCCAGAAGAGCCGCCCAAGCCGAGCGCCGATGCGGGCACCGAGAGCCCCGCCGAGAAGCCCGCTGCGCCACCCGCTGCGCCCGCAAAGCCGCAAGCGCGCGTCTTCGATCCGCTCGCGCCGGTGACGTTCCTCGCCAGCAAGAAGCTCGATGCGGTGCTCGCCGGTCTCTTGCCCGTGCGCGCGCTGCGCGAGCTCGGCGTCATCGAGACGAAGCACGAAGCAGACTTCGGCCTCGATAAAGTGACGACCCATCTGCGCGTCGCGTGCGGCGGTCAAAAGCTCGCGCTCGAAGTCGGCGGTCGCACCTACGGAGTCGGCGACTACTACGTGCGCGATCTGCGCTCCAAGAAGAGCTACTTGCTGCCGGGCAAGCTGCTCTCGGATCTGCAGTCCGCGCAGTTTCGGCTGATGCAGAACGACCTGCACGACTTCTCGCTCGCCGACGTGGACGAAGCCGTGATCGAAGCTGGCGGAAAAACACGCCGCCTCTCGCACCGCAACCGCCAGACCAAAGGCCAAGCGCAGTGGGTCGACGCGAGCGCGCCCGATCGCCGCAACGAGCTCTACGGCAACTGGTTCCAGCGCGTCGGTCAGCTGCGCGCGCGCGGTTATCTCGAGCGCGACGCGGCTCCGGGCTCTGATTTGTCGATCCCCAAAAAGCCGCCCGTGTCGGTCGTGACGATCGAGCTCAAGCTCGAAGGCAAGCCGAAGGGCAAGCTCGAGATCGTGCGCGTCGACACCGACGAAGCGGGCTTCTACTACGCGCGCAGCGAAGCAACCCACGCATGGGTCACGCTCTACGATTCGCTGGTGAAGCCGGTCGAAGAAGACATCGCGATGGTGGTGGCAGGCGAAGACGCTGCCAGCGCTGCGCCTGCTCCTTAAGCACAGCAGTTGCTATCGCGCGCCGGGACGGCCAAGGTCAGGCCTTCGAGGTCCCTTGCGCTTTCCTCACATCGCACTCGGAACGCCACGCAAGTTGCCGCGAGCTCGTGAGCTCCCGGGTCGTGTCGTCGTGCTCGACATCGCGTTCGCGGCCGGCGCGGGCGGTGCGAGCTTCGAGAAGACCACGTTGCCGTTCATCCAGAGCCTCGGCGATCGGCTCGCGATGTGGGTCGATCACCACGACCACGTCATGCACGCGGCGTACGCAAATGACCCGCGCTTCGTGCTGCGCACCAAAGCCCAGCACGGCGCGTGCCCCGAGATGGTCACGCCCGAGTTGGTCGAGCGCGCGGGCAAGATCGAAACCGTCTGCTGCCACACCGACTTCGATGGCTTGTGCTCCGCAGCGAAGTGGATTCGCGGCGGCATCGAGCCGTACGTCGGCGCCGATGACGATGCGCGCGCGATCGACACGCGTATGGGTACGCCGAGCGATCGCGCGATCCCGATCGACCGCGCACTGCGCGCGCGACCGCGCGACGATGGTCTGCGCGGCTTGATCGTTAATTACTTGGCGAAGGGCGCAGTCGATCGCGAGCTCTTGCGCGTGATCGAAGAGGCCGCCGAGGAAGCCAAGCCGCGCGAGGATGCCGCGCGCGAGCTCGCGCGCGGCTTCGCAATCCAAGGCGAGCTCGCGTTCCTACAAGTGCCCCCGGGCTCGCCCGCGTTCGACAAGACGATGCTGCTGATGCTTGGCCAAGATCGCGCCCGCATCGCGGTCGTCTGCGATGCGGTGGCGGTGACCGTGGCCGCGCGTTTCGATAGCGGCGTCGATCTCTTGCAAACGTTCGACCTCGAAGGCGGCATGCCGACCGTCGTGAGCCTTACGCCCAAGGATCTGCCAGACGTGCTCGCGAAGCTCGGCTGGAAGAGCTAGCGCCGCGCATAGCAACCACGCTGAGGCACTTGGGAACGGGTGCGCAGCTGCGCGTAAGGCGCTTTTCTCGGCGTTTTTTATCGTGTGGTTGCATGGCTTGAGCGTGCGGCATGCCAAATGCAGGCGGCCACACACCATGCTCGTCATCACGATCATGCTGACGTTGATCGCGCAGTTCATCGCTGCGTGTAGCGAGCCGAGCGATCACGAGACGGGCGTCAAATTGACCGTGCAGTACACGCAAACCCCGGCCCGGCTGCGCGTCACGGGTGCGACGCGCGACGGGCGTTTTTATGGGCCCAATCTCCTTCCGGAGCTACAGCGCCCGCTCGCCATGGGGCAAGAGAGCGTGCTCGTGCTGCTACCGGCCTCGATGCACGGTGCTGTGCTGTCGTTCGCCGTGACCGGGCTCGACGAGCAGGCAACGCCGCACACGCGTGGCAGCGTCGTCACCCAAGTAGTGGGTGGTAAAATTCAGACCGTGTTCGTTTCGTTGAGCCCTGCGGCCGGCTGCCCTCGGGGCACGATGCCCTGGACCGACGGCGACTGCGTACCGAGCCGATGGCTCGTGCCGAGCTCGGGCACTGCTGGAAACGGCGTCGAGGTCGGCACGGCCGCGCCTCTAGTGGATGGCGGCTCGGCTAGCGACCCGCCACAGGGCGGTATCGGCGGCTCCGCTGGAATAGGTCCGCAGGACGCGGGGATGTGCAGCGGAGCGCAGTGCGCGCAGGACGGCGGCAACGGACTCGCGATGCCCGGTAGCGATGCAGGTGATGTGTGTGCCGCTGGCGGATGCGACGCCGCGGTCGCGGAACCGCCGTCTGGCGGCGATGCCTGCAACAGGACGTGCGCGTCGGACAGCTGCGACTACACGTGCACGCACTGCGATTGCAGCTTCGATTGCGGGCAGAGCTCCGAGACGTGCGAGCTGGATTGCTCGGCGGGAAGCGCGTGCGCTCTCGATTGCAAGAGCACCGGGGAGTGCGAGCTCACGTGTGAGGATGCGACCTGCGACCTCGAATGCGCAAACACCGAGAGCTGCAAGATCAATTGCCGCGGCGACTCCGACTGCCACGTCGCATGCGGCTCTGCCGGCAAGTGCAAGGATGTCCATTGTGACGGAGGCGCTCGTTGTCTGCTCGAGTGCCAAGGCGTTTCGGAATGCGAGTTTAACTCGTGCCGAGGCGGCAGCGGGGTGACGCAGTGTCCGGGCGACGTGATCGTCTGCAATCGCGATTGCCCCGAAGGTGCATCGAGCGAGCGCGACGAAGAAGAAGATGATTGACCCAAGCCGCGTGCCAGCTGCAGGCGCGTGAAACCCACGCGCGACTTGCGCAGGAGCCAATCGCGGTGCTCCAATAGCTCATGACGCTGCCTCTCGCGGTATTCGAGAAGCTCCCAAAGACCGACCTACACGTACACCTCGACGGGTCGCTACGGCTCGAGACCTTGATGGATCTCGCCGAACGACAGAGCGTCGCGCTCGTCGCCGACACGCCCGAGGGGCTGCGGCGCGCGATGCACTGCGGCGAGAACACGGGCTCGCTCGCGCGTTATCTCGAGGCGTTCGACATCACGCTCTCGGTCTTACAGACCGAAGACTCGCTCTACCGAGTCGCCTACGAGCTGGCCGAAGACGCGGCTGCCGAGAACGTGCGCTACATGGAAGTGCGGTATTCGCCGATGCTCCACGTGCGCCGCGGCTTGAGCGTCGTCGCGGTCGTCGAAGCCGTGCTCTCGGGCCTGCGCCGCGCGTACGAAGATCACGGCATCGAGTCGAACGTGATCATCTGCGGCATCCGCAACATCTCCACCGAGTCGTCGCTCGAGATGGCGCGGCTCGCAGTCGCGTACAAGAACCGCGGCGTCGTCGCGTTCGATCTCGCGGGCGCCGAGTACGATCACCCCGCAAAGCACCACCGCGACGCGTTTCAGCTGATCCGCAACAACAACCTCGCGTGCACGATCCACGCAGGTGAAGCGTTCGGGCCCGAATCGATCTCGCAAGCGCTGCACGTCTGCGGCGCGCACCGCATCGGCCACGGTTGCCGGCTGCGCGAAGACGGCGACCTCCTGCACTACATCACCGATCACCGCGTCCCGCTCGAGATGTGCCCGTCGTCGAACGTGCAGACGGGTGCCATCAAGGATCTCAAGTCGCACCCGATCCGCCTCTACGCGGACCTCGGCCTGCGCGTCACGGTGAACACCGACAACCGCCTGATCACCGACACCACCGTCTCGAAGGAGCTGTGGCTCT
>JAYUYY010000870.1:0-8507 GCA_043752225.1 Sandaracinaceae bacterium
ACGACACCGGAACGAGCGGCTTGCCACAAGCGACGATCGACATGCTCAAGGCCGGCGGAACCGCCTGCACGGTTAGTCCCAGCTACCCCTACGAGGGCACGGTCTTCCCGGGCGGTCTGCAACCGCCGTTCGTGATGTGGACCGGCGGCGCCGAGGCCGCGTACATGCGCTTCGCCTACGAAGGCAGCGACATCGTCAACTACGAGTTTGCGACCGGCTCGAACCCTGCGGGCGAGATGCAGATCCCGCGCGATGCGTGGAACGAAATCACGCGCCGCACCAACCGCGTCAACCTCAACGTCACCTTCACCGTGCAGTCAGGCGGCGCGCTCAGCACCTGCACGCTGCACTGGAAGATCGCGGCCGGTAACATGATCGGCGCGCTCTATTACAACACCTATCAAGCACCGCCTCCGGGCATCCCGGACACCGGCGCAGTCATGCGCCTGACGCTCGGCGCGAACGCAGAGATCTACAAGCAGTTCACCGGCCCGCCGAACCTCATCCCTTCGACCGGTCCCTGCTTCTCGTGCCACTCGGTGTCGTTCAACGGCTCGACGCTCGTGGCCTCGTTCCACGACTACTTCGTCAAGACGTTCAAGGTCGAGAAGTACGACGTGACTGCGACCGCGCAACCGGCCGCGGCGAACACGCTGCATAACGTGAACTTCGGCGCGCTCACGCCGGATGGCTCGCGCATCCTCGCGATGGGCAATCCGGATTGCACCGACGGCTCCGACACGTTCCCGCGCAAGCCGAACAACTTTCCGCTCGTCGAAGGCAACGACGTCGCTCGCATGGTCGACACGAACAGCGGCGAGAACATGAACGCTCCGGGTCTCGACCCGAACAACTATATGTGGATGGCGCAGTTCTCTCCGGACGGCGACAAGGTCGTGTTCAACCACGCCAAGCCCGACGGCATGGGCGGCACCGACCGCATGGAGCTCGCGGTCATGGATTATGACTACGACTCCAACACGTTCTCGAATCTCCAGGTGATTGCAACGGCGCCTTCGTTCTCCGGTGTTTCGCCGGCGGCGCCGTACGCGCCGATCACGTCACTCGCGGGCCCGATCGGCGCATACGATCCCGACGAAACGGGACCGGCCGCTGCGTGCGTAGATCCGATGAAGACGGATGCGAACCGCAACCTCGGGTACCTACCGGTAGGCTCGTGCACAGGTCCCTGCTATCCCGGTTGGCCGTTCTTCACGCCGGATGGCAAAGGCGTGATCTTCTCGCTCGTGAGCGAGCCCGACTTCGCGCAGGCCTTTCCGGGTCGCGACGCGCCGTCGAAGAGCGACCTCTGGTATGTCGATGTCGGAACGCTGGAGGTTGTGCGCCTCGACAACGCCAACCGCGGCAATCGCCCGATCGATGAGCTGAACAACTACTATCCAACCGTGCTGCCGATCGCCATCGGCGGTTACTTCTGGATGTTCTGGACCGGCGTGCGCGACTACGGCCACAAGGTCGAGGGCCGCGTCGAAGGCGCGTTGCCCGATGCGATTCGCGACGCGGACAAGAAGCGCATCTGGGTCTCCGCGATCAAACCGAAGTTCGATGCGATGGACTCCGAGATCGTCGTGCCCGGACCGCTCACCGATCCGAGCTTGCCGGGCTTCTATCTCGACGGCCAAAGCGAGTCGGGCAACGTGCGCGCCTTTGCTGCGCTCAATCCGTGTCTCGACAACGGTGCGGAGTGCAGCAGCGGTCTCGATTGTTGCTGCGGCTATTGCGCCGTCGAGGCTGGTGCGGCGACCGGAGCTTGCTCGTGCGATCCTCCGGTTTGCTCGAAGACCAACGAGAAATGCGAGACCAGCGCCGACTGTTGCCCGCCCGAAGGCGACGACCCGCAGAACGTGTGCATCGGCGGCTTCTGCACGTTCATCCTCGTCGAGTAAGAGCGCCCCGCTACGGACCTGCGCATACAAGTATGAGTGAGTACGCTTCATCAGCTCCACTGGAATTGATTGCTCTGGACGCAATTCCGCGCCGGCCGTGATAGGCTGGGCGTCAGTATAAGTGGCTCGGATTCCCGTAAAACGTTCGGCCTTTACGATCATCGAGCTGCTCGTGGTCGTAGCAATTCTGGGTTTACTAGCTGCGATCGCGCTGCCTGCCTTCATGGGCTACAAGCGCCGCGCAAGCACGAGCGAGGTGCCGCAGAACCTCAACGTGTTGTTCAAGACCGCGGCCGCGCTCTACATGTCCGAGCTGCAGGCGCGCGGCTCAGCCGCCGTCTCGGTTCGCTCGTGCGTGGCATCGCCTACGGCGCTCTCGCCCACTCCGCACTCGTACAAACAGAAGTTCTCCTCGACGGGTGGCTTTCAGCAGCTGAACTTCGACATCGGCGATCCCATCTACTACGGCTACGGAATCAGCAGTCTCGGCGCGGTCGGATCGCTCTCTTGCCTCGGCGCATCGGCGCCGAACGGATCGATCTACACGTTCTATGCGAACGGAAATCTCGACGACGACGCAACACTCAGCGTGTTCGAGCTAACGGTGGCGGCCGACCAGCACAACCAGCTCTATCGCTCCGCCGGCTTCTACATCTCGCACGAGGACGAGTAAATCCGTCGCCCGCGCTGACCTGCTGCTCCCGGACTGCTTAGCGTCGCGGCGGCAGAGTCGAGGCCCGGCCGCGCGAGCCCTCTTTGAACAGCTGCAGCTTTCCGTCGCGCCGGATCAGGCGATATCGCGTGAGCTCATCGAGCTCGATGTAGACGCCACCGCCGCCCTTGATCGTGTCGCTCAGAACTCGACCGACCTCGTGATCGTCGATCGCAGCACCGACCAGGTTTGCGAGCTTGGCACGCAGGTTGTTGAGCTCGTCTTCCATGCGGTCTAACGACGCGGTCTAACGACGCGGTCTAACGACGAAGGCAACCGAAGCGCTGCGTCCACCCTACGCAGCCGACGATGCACCCCCCGTCATACGGCAAATGCCGGGCTCTGCCAATGGCTTCGCGAAGCCGACGCGAGCGCGCCGTCCTCGTGTATGGGCCGAATTGGTTAGGGCGCGACATCCATCGTGAGCGAGGTCGCCGCGACCGCACGCGACGCGTTGCGGAGACGCCTGGCCAAAGTCTTGAGCAGAGCCAGCGCGATCTCGGGCTCGCTGCCGAGCAAGCTCATGAAGTCGTCCGAGCCGATCCGCAGTAAACGGCCTTCGCCGATCGCGGTCGCTGTCGCCGATCGCGGCAGGCCGCTGATCAGCGCCATCTCGCCCACGCATGCGTTGCGCTCGAGAATCGCGACCCTGCGTTCCGCGACAGTGATTTCGAGCCGGCCCGAGCACACGAGATACAGCGATTCACCTGGATCGCCTTCCTCGAACAGCGCGTCGCCCTGGTAGACGATGACTTCTTGCGCGATGCCGGCGAGGTTTGCGAGCGCAGGTGTTGAGAGGTCGCGGAAGAGATCGACCTCGCGAAGAAAAGACATCGTCGAGACCAGCTGCGTCAAGCTCAAGCGCTGCGCGCGCATGAACTGCGATCGACGCGCGTTTCCGCGCGGAGCCTCGACCGGGCCGGTCTGCGTCTCGCGAATGCGCCGGTCGAGCGTCCGCAACATCGCGCGTGCGGCCGCCGGCTGCGTGACGAGCAGGCTCTTCCAGCGCTCGGCGGGCACCTTGAGCAGCAACGCGTCGCCATGCGCGACGATCGTGGCGGAGCGCGGTGCTCCATCGAGCAAGGCCAGCTCGCCGATGCAATCGCCGCTGCTCAACGTCGCGACGCGTCGATCGCCGACCCGTGCTTCGAGCTCACCGCGACACAGGATGTAGAGCGCATCCCCGCGATCGCCTTCGTGAAACAGAGCCTGGCCCGCGTCGAGTGGCGTCCACTCGGCGATCTCGGCTTGCTCCAGCAAGTAGTAAGCGGGCAGCTCGCGGAGCAGATCAACCTGCTTGAGGAACGCGACGACACCGAGCCGCGGATACAACGCGCGATCCGCGTCGTCGAGCTTGCCGGCTTCGATCGTCGGATAGGCGGCGCCATCATTTACGTGATGCACCGCCGCGACGCGAATCCAAGGCTCGTCGGCGAGCAGCGCATTGAGCGTCGTGGGATCGAGCGCCTGCGAATCCGCCGGCGTCCGATCGATCCACGCTTGCAGAGCTACGATTACGGTGCGCGCGAGCTTGCGGCTCAGGAGCTCATCGAAGAGGTCGAGCGCGCGCGCTGCGCTGTCTTGGGGCTCACTCAGCACGTTGTGCCGCACGCGCTCGAGGCTCGCGACATCGGCGTCGAGCGCGAGCAACGCGAAGACCAGATCGACGTGCATGCGCGCTTGGTCTCGAAAGATGCGCGCGATGAACGGATCGCGTTCGCCGATCTGGTCGGCGGCGCGCTTGAGCACGACCAGCGCGGCGCATTCGCGTTCGACCGACGCAACATTGTCGAGCACCACGACGGCGGGCAGCGCGCCGCGTTCGCGCAGCGAGCGCAATCCCTCGGCAGCGGCGAGTCGGATCGACAGCGGACGATCCGCGCCGGTCTCGTCCCACAGCACGGCCGCGGCGCCGGCACCGCCGACCCGCGCCAGCACGCGTGCCATCGCGCAGCGCTCTGAGGCTGGCAATCTCCTGTCCTGTGCGACCTCGGCGAGCAGGGGCACCGCCGTGACAGGCATGGCTCCGAGCGCCCGCAACACCAGTGGCCGGAGCTCTGCATCGGACATCGCGCCCAAGAGGCCTATTACGAGCGCGTCGTCTCGCGTTTCGTTTGCGGCTTCCGCCGCTGCGATTCGAACCTGCGCGCTGTCGTCGACGAGCATCGGCGCGAGCAGCTCGGCGTATCCAGGCCGCGCGATCCGACCGAGCAAACGCGCGGCCTCGGCGCGCTGTGCCGCCTCGCCGCTATGCGCCTGGCGTTGCAGCTCGGGCAGCACGATCGCGCGTCCGCGATCGCCGCAGTACCGCGCGAGACCCACCAGCGCGCACGCGCGTAGCTCGCCGTCCTGTGACTCGAGCGCCGGCGAGATGCGTTCGATCGCGAGCGGTCCGAGCGTTTCACACAGCGCGAGCACAGCCGCGCGTTGAACGTCCGGGTGATCACTTCTGGCGCAGGCTCGCTCGATCGTGCTCGCAAAGCGCGCGTCGTGCTCCGCGCCCAGCCGTTGGAGCGCAGCGATCGCGATCTCCTGATGCGGGGAGCGCGTGAGCTGCTCGAGGATCGCGCCGAGCGATCCCATGGCGCCGATCGAGCGGCCTTCTAGCAGCCCGAAGGTCGCGCGCACGATGCCGACATCCGGCGATCGCAACATCGCGGCGATGACTTGCTCGCTGCCTGCGCTCTGCAGCGCTCGCTCGAGATCGGTCGCGTCGAGCTGATGTTCGCTCAAGGTTGCAGCGAGCGTGTCGCGGTAGCGCGGTCGCAGCCGCGCGAGCCCGAAGAGCAACGCGCTCGAAGAAGCCAGCGCGAGAAACGAAAGCGCCTGCACGCGAACGTCGAGAAAGCGCGCCCCCAGCAGTAGGAAGCCGCCGAGCGCTTGCGATGCGGGCGCGAGAACGCCGCCGAACCACGGTTGAGCGCGCACTCGAATGCGTGTCGGCAAAGGCAAGAAGAGCAGCTCGCGCGAGGGTAGGTCGAGCGTCTCCGAGATCGTCATGCGCAAGAAGTTCACCGCGGCCGAGAAAGTCAAAAGGCTCAGCGCAAAGCCGCCGAGCGCGACGTTGTCAGAGCCTAGCCCAAAGTAATCAGAGAGGTCTGCGATCAGCAGCAGCGCGCTCGCTGCACCGATCGCCGATGGCAAAATCATTAAGCAACGGATGATGCCGAGGCCTCTGAGCAGGCGCGGCACCCAGATCAGCTGGAAGAAGATCTGCGCGATGCCGACCCAGGTGTAGAACGCGCCAAAAAAACGCGCCAAGTCTTGCTCGGACTTCGCGCTGGCGATCCATTTCATCTGGTAGTCGACCGTGACCTGCGTGATCAGCACCAGCGGGATCAGCACGGCGAGCGCACGCACGTACGGGCGTGCCAGGATCGCGCGCAGCGAAACGTTGGCGGCCGCGTCGGTTTCGTCCACGGCCTCGGACGGGACCGGCACGGCGATCCGAAAGATCAACCCTGCGATGCAGGCGTTGAGAAAGAGGATCCCCGCGCCCAGGTACAAAAGGTTCTTGGTGCCGAGCATCGCGACCGCGAGATGGATCGCGGTGCCCATCAGCACGGTTCCGCTGGCCATGCCGCCTGCGATGACGCCGTACAGGCGACGCGCGTCGCGCGGTGAAAAATAGTCACCCGCGAACGAGAAGAAGAGCGTGATCGAGAGCAGCGAGCAGGTCTCGAGCCAGACGAGCGTGGCGTAGTAAACGGAGAGGTCGTCGGCTTCGATCAGCTGCCGCGCGACGAGCACGCTCGCGCCGAGCACGATCTGCGTGCCGACGATCGACACGGTGCGTGAGACGCGCGCTTGCACCGCATCGAAAGCCAGCGTGCAAGCGATGTTCGCGATCGCAACGCCGACGTAGACCCACGGCAAGCGCGTCGAGACCTCGCCGCGCGGCAGGTTCGAGAGGAACAGCGTGTCGCCGACGGTCGAAGCGACCGTGTAAAACATGCCGATCCCGACGAAGAACGAGAAGAACGCCAGCACCAGGCGGCGCTCATGCGTTTGCACGTTGAAGACGCGTTCAGCGAGCTTGGTCATGCGTCCCGATCAGCTTTGCCGATCGAGAGGATCTCACACAACTATGGACAGCGGATGCTTCGGACGGCGTCGATTTGGCTAGTGCCTTCTTGCAGCGCGACCGTCTGGCCGCAGAGATCCTCCGGCCTGCGGATGCGCTTGGGGTTGCCCATGATCACCAAGATGCCGGAGCCCATCTCTAGGTACGGCACGAAGTCGATCTGCGCCTCGCGCTCCGGCGTAATCGTCATCGCCGAGATCAGCACGTCGACTTGCCCGGTCTTGACCGCAGCGATCAAGCCGTCGAACTGCATGTCGATCAGCTCGACCTCGACGCCGAGCACCTTGCCTAGCGCTTGAATCAGCTCCACGTCGGCGCCGGCCGGCTTCTTCAGCTCGTCGTGAAACTCCATCGGCGGAAACGCCATCTCGATCCCGACGTGCAGCACTCCATCGGCTAGCTGCGGGACTTGGTCCTTGGTCGGAGCGCTGGCGGATGCTGCGGGCGCGGGCAGCTTACCGATGTGCAATGCCCAGTTTCGCAGCACGTTCAGGTAGCTCTGGTCCTCGACCATCTTGCGCAGCGCGTCGGCCAAGATCGCTTTGAGCTCGGGCGAGGTCTTGCTCACGCCGATCCCGAAGTAGCCGGTCGCAAACTGGCCGCCCGCGACCTCGAGCGTGCCCATCGATTCGCGCGCGGTGTGCGAGACCACGGGGTAGTCGCCGACGACTGCGTCGGCCCAGCCGCGCTTGAGCTCGCTGATCGCGCGCGGCGTCGAAGGGAAGGTGCGCACGTTCATGGCGGTGGTCGGACCGCACGCGGACGCGAGGCACACCAGCAGCGGCAGACCTGAGAGCCATGCTTTGCGCAGCATGCTCGCAGATTAGGGCCCTTCATGATGGACCTCCAGTTTTCGCGCGGACTGTAGCGACCGACCTCGCGTGCGGCGCACCGCAAGTTACAGTCCGCGCATGTCGAGCTTGAGTCATTTCGATCGCACGACCGCGCTGGTGCCGGCTTCCGAGGGTCGCTTCACCGGCGAGATTAGCGAGGACTTTTGGGTTCAGGCTGGGCCGAACGGCGGCTACCTGTCGGCCATCGCGATGCGCGGCGCGGTATGCGCCGTGCCCGAGCCTTCGCGCGCGCCGCGCACATTGCACGTGCGTTTCCTGAGCCCACCCAAGGCGGGTCCTTTCGAGCTCACGACGCGCGTGCTGCGGCGCGGCCGCGCGATGACCTCGCTGAGCATCCGGATGGAGCAACACGGCAACGTGTTCCTCGAGGCGAGCGCGAGCTTCAGCGAGCCCTTCGGCAGTGTGGGCTTTCAGGATGCGAGGATCCCGACGGCACGCCCGCTCGATCAAGCGGAGCCGATCCCCAAGGCGATCCCACTCAACCATCGCTACGACATGCTGCGCGCGATCGGCGCGCCGCTGCGTACCGGCGAGCGCGCGCTGACCGGTGGCTACATCCGCTTTGCCGACCCGCGGCACATCGACGCGCTCGCGTTGGCTGCGCTCTGGGACGCCTGGCCGCCGGCGGTGTTTGCACGCGCGATCGAGCAACGCTTTCGTGGCGCAGTGCCGACCGTCGAGGTCAGCGTCTTCTTCCGTGCACCGGCTGAGATCGTACCCTCAGGCGATTACGCGCTGCTTCAAGTCGAGAGCACGCACGTGCGCGATGGCTTCATGGAAGAGGATGCCCAGATTTGGTCAACCTCGGGGGTGCTGCTCGCGCAGAGCCGGCAGGTGGCCTTGCTGATCTAGCGGCTGAGCTCGCCTGCTCGCTACACGCCGCCGTGCTGCTCGAGATAGCTCTGCATGCACGTGTGCAGCGCGTCGGTGAGCACAACGCGCCCGTCGAT